>DASQVB010000152.1:0-4135 GCA_035640975.1 Pseudonocardiaceae bacterium | reverse complement strand
CAACCCGTATGTACCGGTCGCGGGCGCCTCCGGCGCCGTGTTCGGGTTGATGGGCGGGCTCGCGGTGGTGCTGCTGCGGTTGCGCCGCAGCCCGCGTCCTGCGCTGACCATCATCCTGCTGAATGTGGTCATCAGCTTCGTTGTGCCGGGGATCTCGATTCTCGGCCACCTTGGTGGGCTGGTTTTCGGCGCAGCAGTCACGGCTGGGTTGGTCTATGCCCCAAGGGATCGGCGGACAGCGGTGCAGGCGGTAACCGTGCTCGGCCTGTTGGCGCTAATCCTGGTTGGGGTAGTCGCGCGGGCGCTCCAGCTCAGTTAGCCGCCGCGCGTGTCCCCCTCACATGCACGGGGTGTGCACGTCTCGGGTACGCACAAGATCTGCCCGGACCGGTTCTCCACAGAAGTTGTCCACAGTGGGGATGAATGGCAGTCGTGTCGTTCGATGACTGTGGGTGAGGGCGCTACCAGACCGGTCAGCGCCAGCGCATGGTCATCAGTAGGCCGACGATCATCAGCACGAAGCCGATCAAGAAGTTCCAGTTGCCGAGGTTGCTGAGCAGAGGGATCTTGTCGATGGCAAGGTAGTTGACCACCAGCCACAACAAGCCCAGAAGCATCAGGCCTAGCATGACCGCGACGTAGACCGGATGCGAGGGGCCGGCGATATGGGCCTTCACCGGGGCGCGCTGGTCAGCCGGTTGGGTGTAGACCGACTTCTTCCGGACTTTCGACTTGGGCATGGTCTTCCTCGTTCGCGTGCGGGCCGCCCGATCAGTGTGGTAGCCACTGTGCGCTCATCGCTCTGGCCGGCGGCCGGGTGGGGCGCTGCGCACACGTTAACGTACTCCGGCGGCGAACCGGCACGTTGCGTCGGCGTGGGTCTACTGGCAGCCGCGTGCTGACCTAGTGGCGGGCCGGACTACTTCCCGATTGGGGCACCCACTACCGTCTCGGTGCTGGCGTCCGGCTCATCATGGTTTGGAGGAGGTTTCGTGGCCCATGTGCTGTCCCCAGTACGGGGCTCGCGACCACCACGCCCACGCGGAGACGCTGTGCGGTCAACGATCCGCGGGGTGGGTGAGCTGCTCCTGACGGCAGGACTGGTGGTGATGCTGTTCGTCTTCTATGAGGCCTACGTCACCGACTGGTTCTCTGCTGAGAAACAGCGCGAGGCCACCGCAGCACTGGATGACAATTGGAACAACCCTCGCGGCATCGTGGACCGTCCCATCGAGGGGGCGGGTATCGCGAAAATGTACATCCCGTCGTTCGGATCCGATTTCGTGTTTACCGTGCTCGAAGGCACCGACGTGGACACGCTGGCCGTGGGCCCTGGCCACTACCAGGACACCGCCCTGCCCGGCGAGCCGGGCAACTTCGCGGTGGCCGGGCATCGGGTTGGCAAGGGTTCACCCTTCAACTCACTGGATCTGCTGTCGTCCTGCGACGCCATCGTGGTGGAGACGGTCGATCGCTGGTTCGTATACCGGGTGCTGCCGCTACGCGGAGAGTCCGCCGACTGGGCCGGCAAGGCCGCGCAGCCGCAGTGCCGCGGGGTCGACCCGCTGACCGGCAGCTACGCCGACGTGGTGGGTAAGACGATCGTGCTGCCGTCGCAGGAAGAGGTGATCGCGCCAGTGCCCGGGCAACCCGACCTGCCCGCCAAACAGGACATCGAGCTGATCACGCTGACTACGTGTCACCCGCAGTTCTCCAACCGGCAGCGGCTCATCGTCCACGGCATCTTGGTCGCTCAGTACCCGAAGGTCGTGGGTCAACGACCGGCCGAGCTGACCGCTGATGCGTGAGGAGGGCTCATGTACAGCTGGATCTGGCGACACCTGCCCGGACCACTCCCGATACGAGCGGTGCAGGCGTTGATGTTGGTGACAGCGGTAGTCATGCTGCTGTTTCTCGTCGTGTTCCCATGGTTGGAACCCCGTCTGCCATTCAATGACGTGACGACGGGCTGAGCGCGCCTTCCGGCATGCGCCGACGCCTATGCTGGCCCACGTGCGCATCCTCGTGATCGACAACTATGACAGCTTCGTCTACAACCTCGTGCACTATCTGGCGCAGCTAGGTGCCCAGTGCGTGGTGCGGCGCAACGACGCGATCGAGGCCGGTGACGTTGCCGCTGCCGACGGGGTTCTGATCAGCCCTGGGCCGGGCACCCCCGAACGCGCGGGCGCGAGCATGGAGATCGTCCGGGAGTGCGCCGAGCAGGGCCTCCCATTGCTGGGTGTGTGCCTGGGGCACCAGGCAATCGGGGCGGTCTGGGGAGCGACCGTGGCGCGCGCTCCTGAGCTGCTGCACGGCAAGACATCTGTGGTGCACCACGACGGCGCCGCCGTGCTGGCCGGGTTGCCGCAGCCGTTTGTGGCGACCCGGTACCACTCGCTGACGGTGCTGCCCGAGACTCTCCCGGAGGAACTCGAGGTCACCGGTCACACCGACTCGGGGATCGTGATGGCCCTGCGGCACCGGGAGCTGCCAGTGTACGGAGTGCAGTTCCACCCGGAGTCAGTGCTGACCGACAGCGGGCACCGGCTACTGGCGAACTGGCTGCGTATCGCGGGCGCTGAAGTGCCCGAAATCCGGGTGGCCGAGCTGGAGACTGGAATGCGCAACCTGGCCTCGGCCGCGCTGGTGCGCTAACCCGCGACACACCGGACACCAGAGCCGGACATGCGGGTCAGTTGGGGTTGGATGGGAAGGGCGGGTCGAAGATGTCGCCGTCGCCTTCGCTGGAGCTTGTGGTGCTGCTGGCACTGCTTTGTCCCACGGTGACCGTGATGGTCTGGTCGCGAGCGAACCCGGTGCCCGCCGGCACGTCCTGATCAAGGATCCGGCCTACCAGATCAGAGTCGTTTGCCGGGGCGGTGACCACCTTGAGGGTGCCGGTCCAACCGAGCCTTTGCAGGGTGCTCTGCGCCTGGGACGGGGTCTGCCCCTGTAGGTCGGGCATCTCAAGCTGGTTGCCTCGCGACACGGTCAGGGTCACCGTGGTGCCTGCCTTGACTTCGGCGCCCCCTGCCGGCTCCTGCTTCAGGATCTGACCCTTCGCCGCGACGGAGTCCACCTCTTGGATTTGTGGCGTGAGACGAGCTCCGCTGATGTTGCGCTGGGCCTGGTCGATATTGGTGCCGACGACGTCGGGCACGGCCACGGTTTCAGGCGGCACGCCAACGGTAATGATCACTGATTTGCCCTTGGTCAACCGCTGCCCGGCAGGCGGCTCCTGGACTAGTACTCGGTTGATGTCGTTATCGTCCTGCACGACCTGCTGGCGCTGGTCGGGAGACAGCACCAGACCCACCTGCTGCAGGGAGGCTTGAGCTTGCGCGCGGTCGAGCCCCAGCAGGTTGGGCACCTCCGCCTCGGCCGGTCCAGCCCCGACGTCCAGCCGGATCGTCGCGCCCTGCACCGCCTCACCTGAGGGGTTCATCGCCACCACGCGGTCGAGGTCCTCCGGGGTCGACTCCACCGGACGGCGCTCGGTCTGGAAGCCGGCGGCGTTGAGCGTTTGCTCGGCGGGCACCACCGGCTGGCCGACCACGTTCGGCAGCGCGACCTGTTCCGGGCCGCCACCGAAAAGACGGGTGTACAGCAGAAGCACCAGCGCGATGAGCGCCGCGACCACGACCGTGGTGAGCACCCAGATGCCCCGTCCGGGTCGCCGCTCGTCCGGCGGCCCACCGCCGGGATCCGGACGGTACCGGCTGGGACGGATGGCCACGGTGGGTGCGGAGTCGAGCATGGAGGTACGGTCGGCGTCGGTCATCACCATCGGCGCCAACTGGCGCTGCCCGGACAGCACGCGGATCAGGTCCGTACGCATCTCGGCCGCGGACTGGTAGCGGTTGGCGGGGTTCTTGCTCATCGCCTTGAGCACCATCGCGTCTACTGCTGCCGACACATCGGGGTTCTGGTGCGACGGTGGTATGGGGTCCTCGCGGACGTGCTGGTACGCCACCGCAACCGGGGAGTCACCGGTGAACGGTGGATCTCCGGTGATCAGCTCGTACAGCACGCAACCTGCGGCATAGACATCCGATCGGGCGTCCACCTGTTCCCCGCGGGCCTGCTCGGGCGACAGATACTGTGCGGTGCCGATCACTGCGGCGGTCTGGGT
>DASQVB010000151.1:0-6751 GCA_035640975.1 Pseudonocardiaceae bacterium | reverse complement strand
CGAGCGGCTGGTCGAGATCACACCCGACCCGCTGCAACACGCGTTCCTCTGTGATTCGGGTTCGGTCGCGATCGAGGTCGCGATCAAGATGTGCCTGCAGTACTGGCGTTCGCGACGGCAACCGCAACGGCGGCGGCTGCTCACCTGGCGGGGCGGCTACCACGGCGACACCTTCGGCGCGATGAGCGTCTGTGATCCCGACGGCGGCATGCACGCATTGTGGACAGACATCCTGGCCCGGCAGGTGTTCGTGCCGCCGCCGCCCGTCGGACTGGACCAGGCATACGTGCAGCTACTGGTCGACACCGTGGAGCGCCACGCCGATGAGCTGGCTGCGGTGATCGTCGAACCGGTGGTTCAGGGAACGGGAGGCATGCGTTTCCATGACCCGCGCTACCTGCACGTGCTGCGGGAAATCACCCTGGCCCACGACGTGCTGCTGATTTTCGACGAGATCGCCACCGGGTTCGGCCGCACCGGAATGCTGTTCGCCGCCGACCATGCCGGGATCAGCCCCGACGTGATGTGCGTGGGCAAGGCACTCACCGGCGGCTATCTCACGATGGCCGCCACGCTGTGCACGCCGCGGGTCGCCGAAGGCATTTCCGGTGGCGAGGTTGCGGTGCTTGCCCACGGGCCGACGTTCATGGCCAACCCGCTGGCAGCGGCGGTGGCGTCGGCGTCGATCGACTTGCTGCTCGGTCAGGACTGGCGCGCCGAGGTGCGGCGGCTGGAGGCGGGGTTACGGGTGGGGCTGGGGCCGGCGCGGGAGCTACCGGGCGTGGTCGACGTTCGGGTGCTGGGAGCGATCGGCGTCGTGCAGCTCGACCATCAGGTGGACGTCTCCGCGGCCACCGCCGCCGCGGTGGCCCATGGTGTCTGGCTGCGGCCCTTTCGCACCCTCGTTTACACCATGCCGCCCTACATCACCGGCAACGATGACCTGGCGCGGATCACTCATGGGGTGCTAGCGGCAGCTGCGGCCGGCTGACGTGGCAACCTGTGCTTCATGAGTGCTCCAGAGTTTCCGGTGACCGCAACGGCCTACCAATCGATGTTGTCGGCCGTTATCGAGCGCACGGTCGGCCCGCAGGCTCCGGAGATCGACCGCACCGGAGCGTATCCACGCGACAGCGTGCAGGCTTTGGGCGAGGCTGGGCTGCTCGGTCTGATCAGCGCCCCTGGAGTCGGGGGTGGCGGCGAATCCCTGGCCGCGGCCGCACACGTCGTCGAAACGCTGGCCGCCAGGTGCAGCTCGACGGCTATGGTCGTGTTGACGCACTACTCGGCGGTCGCCGTCATCGAAGCGCACGGACCGCAGGACGTCCGCCGCTTGATCGCCCGCGGTGACCACGTGAGCAGCCTGGCGTTGTCCGAGGTTGGCTCCGGCAGCGACTTCTGGGCGTCGGTAGGCACCGCCATCGCTGGCGACGGTGACATCGTCCAACTCGATGCCCGCAAGAGCTGGGTGACCTCGGCCGGTCACGCCGACAGCTATGTATGGTCGAGCCGGCCACTGGATAGCGACGGCGCGATGACCTTGTGGTTGGTGCCCAGTGGCGCGGCTGGGTTGCGGGTGGGCAAGTTCGATGGGTTGGGGGTGCGTGGCACCGCCTCCGCGCCGGTCTCGGCGGCGGGCGTGGTTGTCCCTGCCAACGCCCGGCTGGGCGACGACGGTGCGGGGCTGGATATTGCGCTGACCGCCGCGCTGCCCTACTTCCTGGTACTCAACGCGGCGTTCTCGCTCGGCGTCATGGAAGCGTTGATCGCCGAGGCCGCCGCGCACCTTGCCCGCACCCGGCTGCAGCATCTCAACCAGACATTGGCGCAGCAGCCGATCTCCCGGGCGGCATTCGCCCGGTTGCGCATCCGCGCTGACGCCACTCGGGCATTCCTGCGGGACACTCTGGTCGCGCTGGATACCGAGCGGGAGGATGCGACGCTTCGCATGCTGGAGGTCAAGGCGGTTGCGGCAGAGGCGGCAGCTGAGGTCGCCGACGGCGTGCTGAAGCTGTGCGGCGACGCCGCGTTCCGCAAGGAGCTCAGTGTGGAGCGCCGGTTCCGGGACTCGCTTGCCTGCCGGGTGATAGCGCCCACCACGGACGCCCTGCAAGATTTCGTTGGCCGCAGCTGCCTCGGTCAGCCGCTGTTCGATGACAGGGCGCCGTTGCTTAAAGGGTGATCAGAGAGCTTATTCATCTGTGCATCACCTGGACTTCATACTTGATCTGGACGATCGGTAGTGACGGGGAGGAACAGCTCAGTAACGGTCAATGACGTCCGCCGCCCCGGACGGTCCGGCCATCGTGGGGGTATCGCAGCGCGGCGATGCACCGTGCAGCTGGTGGGCCGTTGCCGACTGCTCGCACCATTGCCGACCTGGAGGCCGTCGCATGCGACCCCCGCCGCTGGCCCGCGTCCCGCTCCCTGCCGTGCACCACCGCGCGTGGACGGTCCTGCGCTACGACGTCCCGGCCTCGCTTGTGGTGTTCCTCGTCGCCGTGCCGCTCTCGCTCGGTATCGCGGTGGCCACCGGTGCCCCGGTGATGGCAGGGCTTATCGCCGCAGTCGTCGGCGGGATCGTGGCCGGCCTGCTCGGCGGATCGCCACTGCAGGTCAGCGGCCCCGCTGCCGGGCTCACCGTGGTGGTGGCCGACCTGATCGCGAAGTTCGGCTGGGGCGTTACGTGTGCCATCACCGTGGCGGCGGGCCTGCTGCAGGTCGTGTTCGGGATCAGCCGGGTCGCCAGGGCGGCGCTCGCGATCTCCCCGGCTGTGGTGCACGCGATGCTCGCGGGAATCGGAATCACGATCGCGCTCGGTCAGTTGCACGTGCTACTCGGCGGGTCCGCGGGCACCGACGCGATCACGAACATCGTCGAACTGCCCGCTCAGCTCATCAGCATTCACGATCAAGCTGCAGTGATCGGTCTCGCGGTGATCGCTGTGCTGCTGATCTGGCCCCGGCTACCCCGTCCGCTGCCGATTATCCCAGCACCGCTGGTGGCTGTTGTCGGGGTGACGGCACTGGCCACGATGCTCACGTTCGACGTCGAGCGGGTGCTGCTGCCCGGTTCACTGCTGGACTCGTTGAGCCTGCCGGACGTGCCAGGTGGCATGTGGGGTGGCGTGCTCATCGGTGTGTTGACCGTGGCACTGATCGCCAGCGTGGAGAGCCTGCTCTCCGCGGTGGCGGTGGACAAGATGAGTAAGCGTGGGAAACCCAACTTCGACCGGGAACTGATCGGCCAGGGTGCCGCGAACACCGTGTCCGGGATGCTGGGTGGCCTGCCGATCACCGGCGTGATCGTCCGCAGCTCCACCAACGTCGCAGCAGGAGCGCGGACCCGTGCGTCAGCGGTGCTGCACGGCGGGTGGCTCCTGCTGTTCACGGTACTGCTCATCGGGCTGATCGAGCTGATCCCGCTGGCCGCGCTGGCCGGTCTACTGGTGGTGATCGGTCTGCGGCTTACCAAACTCGCGCACCTGCGCTCGGCCCACCGGCAGGGCGAGCTGGTGATCTACCTGATCACGATGGCCGGCGTGGTGTTCCTCAACCTGCTGGAGGGCGTTCTCATCGGGCTGGGGCTGTCGTTGCTGCTGGTGTTGCGCCGGGTGGTCTGGTCGGTGGTACACGCGCAGCAGGTGCGCCCGGCGTCGGAGGAGGAGCCCGCTTGCTGGCGGGTGGTGGTCGAGGGCACCTTGAGCTTCCTGTCCGTGCCCCGGCTGACCCGGGTGCTGGCGCAGGTGCCGGCCGGTAGCCATGTCGTCGTGGAGATGGTGGTTGACTTCCTGGACCACGCCGCCTACGACCACCTTGTCACGTGGCAGCGACAGCATGAGGCCAACGGCGGCACGGTCGTCGTGGATGAGGTGGGGCCGGCCCGGCGCAGCGGCGATGACGGCGACGGGCGCGTCCGTCGAGTGCAGATACCTGCGCTGCCACGCGCCTTCTCGCCGTGGTCGGTGTGGCAAGTCGAGCATCAAGACCACGACAGTGGAGGGTTGCACGCGCTGTTCGCCGGGGTGCGTGAGTACCACCGACGTTCGGCGCCCGAGGTATTACCACACCTGGAACAGCTGGTGGACGGGCAACGTCCCCGAGCGTTGTTCCTGACGTGCGCTGACTCGCGGGTGCTACCAAACGTGCTCACCAGCAGCGGGCCTGGCGACCTGTTCACGGTACGCAATCTCGGCAACCTGGTGCCGGCACCAGGCCACAAGTCCGACTCGTCGGTCGCGGCGTCGCTGGAGTACGCGGTGCACCACCTCCAGGTGCCCTCGATCCTGGTCTGCGGACATTCCGGCTGCGCGGCGATGCACGGTCTGCTCAGTAAACGAGCTGTCACCGGGTCCCTGGGCCGGTGGCTGCGGTGGGGTCTGCCAAGTCTGTCGGCCATGCGTAACGGGCACCCGGTTGGTGTCACGGCGGCCGCGGAGGGCCGGGATGAGGTGGACCAGCTCTCCATGGTCAACGTGGCCTATCAGGTAGACATGCTCAGCATGCACCCCGCGGTGCGCGATGCCGTCGCGAGCGGTCGGGTTGAGGTTGCGGGCTTGTTCCTGGACATCCGCACCGCCCGGCTGCTGGTCCTCGACTCCGCGGCCGGTCGATTCGTGTCGGTTCCTGATGATCAGCTACCCGGCGGCCTAGCGCTTCCGGACGCAGCCGACCAGGCACCGATGCCAGGGCAGTGATGCCCAGACCGTCGGCCTTCGGCAAGACGCCGGTCAGCTCGTCGTAGGCTCGTTGGTCGTGGGTGGGCCCCTGGATTGGCTGGACGAGGCAGCGGCTGTTCGTCGCGCCACCGGGCTGCGGCGCGCACTGCGGCCGCGATCGGCGGCCGAGTCGGTGATCGATCTCGCGTCCAACGACTACTTGGGCTTGGCCAGGGATCCTCGGGTCATCGAGGGTGCGGTGGACGCAGCGCACATCTGGGGCGCCGGGTCGACTGGATCGCGCCTTGTCACCGGATCCACCGAGCTGCATGCCCAGCTGGAGGACGAGCTTGCGGCGTTCTGTGGGGCGGCGGCGGCCCTGGTGTTCTCCTCGGGCTACACCGCCAACCTTGGCGTGGTGACGGCGCTGTCGGGCCCGGGCGCTGTGGTGGTGTCCGACGCCGCCAGCCACGCCTCGTTGGTGGACGCCTGCCGGTTGTCGCGGGCGCGGGTCGTGGTGACACCGCCGGCTGACGTCACGGCGGTCGATGCTGCGCTGGCCACCCGGTCCGAACCGCGCGCGTTGGTCGTCACCGATTCGGTGTGTGGCATCAATGGTGACCTCGCGCCATTGGTCGAATTGCATCGGGTGTGCCGGGACAACGGGGCGGTATTGCTGGCTGATGAGGCGCACGGTTTCGGGGTGCGCGGACCCGGCGGGCGAGGGCTACTCGCCGAGTGTGAGCTGGCCAGTGAGCCGGATGTGGTGGCCACGGTCTCGCTGTCGAAATCGCTGGGCGGCCAGGGCGGTGCCGTAGTGGGTTGCCGTTCAGTAGTCGATCACCTCATCGATTCGGCCCGCAGTTTCATCTTCGACACCGGCCTAGCCCCGCCAGCAGCCGGTGGGGCGCTGGCTGCATTGCGCGTACTGCGCGCCGAGCCTGGACTGCCCAGTCGGGTGCTCGAGGTCGCCGCCGCCATCGCCGCCGCAGCGGGGGCACCCCGGCCAACGTCGGGCGTGGTGCCGGTGATCCTTGGTGAACCTGCGCGGACGGCCGCGGCGGCCGCGGAGTGCCTGCGCCACGGCGTGCGGGTGGGATGCTTCCGCCCACCGTCGGTGCCTGCCGGGACCAGCAGATTGCGGCTGACTGCACATGCCGGACTGACCGAGACCGACCTGGAGCAGGTCTCGCAGGTTCTCGCTGCGGTCCTGTGCCGCAGCGGCCAGATGACCGTCGAGGCGGCGTGGTGACCCTGCTGGTGGTGACGGGGACGGGCACCGGGGTCGGTAAGACGGTGGTGACGTCGGCCATCGCCGCGCTCGCCGTCTCCGCCGGCCGCCGGGTGGCGGTCCTCAAAGCCGCGCAAACTGGCGCTGCCACTGGCCAGGCGGGCGACGTCGACGAGGTGCGACGTCTCGCGGGCCCTTCGGTCACCTGCCGGGAGTTGGCCCGTTACCCGGAGCCGTTGTCGCCGGCGACGGCGGCTCGCCTTGCTGGGCTGCCCCCGGTGACGCCGACAACCGCTACCGCGGTGGCCCAGGAACTCGCCGCAGTGCATGACCTGGTGCTGATCGAGGGAGCTGGGGGCCTGCTGGTACCCCTTGATGGCATGGGCGGAACACTTGCCGACGTCGCCGCCGCTTCGGCCGCTGCAGTGCTCGTGGTGACCGCCGCCGGGCTGGGCACCCTCAACCACACCGCGCTCACCGCTGAGGTGTTGCGCACCCGTGGCTTGAGCTGTGCCGGGATTGTGATCGGTGCTTGGCCCGCTGAGCCCGACCTTGCCGCCCTGTGCAACCTCACTGATCTGCCGGCTGTGACCGGGCTCCCGCTGCTTGGCGCTCTGCGCGCGGGCGCCGGTCGTCTCACCGCCACCGAGTTCCTGCCAGTGGCTCGACAGGGACTCGGATCAGGGTTGCAGACGCTGGGTTGGTGGCCGTTGGAGACCGGCGTTACCGGGGTTGGTAGGCCTTGAAGAGCCCCCGACTAGTCCAGGTAGTCGCGCAGCACTTGGGAGCGGGAGGGGTGGCGTAGCTTGGACATCGTCTTGGATTCGATCTGCCGGATGCGTTCCCGGGTTACCCCGTAGAC
>DASQVB010000150.1:0-3965 GCA_035640975.1 Pseudonocardiaceae bacterium | reverse complement strand
GGGGGGGTCTGTGATACGTAACGCTCGTCGTGCAGTATTCACACTGGCCATCGTTCTCGCGTGCACGATGCTGTCCGCACCTGTGGCGGCCGCCGCCCAGTCGGCCGCCGCGCCGTGTGGGTCGTCCGCGGCGGCTTGTGTCGACCTCAGCAGCAAGCAGGCGTGGTTGTTGAGCGGTGGCCAGGTCATCTACGGGCCGACCCCGATCACGTCCGGCATGCCTGGGTACCGGACACCGCCCGGCACGTTTACGGTGTTGTGGAAGGACCGCGACCACCGCAGCCGAGCGTTCGACAACGCTCCCATGCCCTACTCGGTGTTCTTCACCAGATCCGGTATCGCATTTCACCAGGGCAGCCTCCGCAGTCAGTCGCACGGATGCGTCCGCATGGGCCGCAACGCCGCAGCCACCTTCTTCAACAAGCTGTCGGTGGGCGAGGTCATTCAGGTCGTGAGCTGAGGTCAGCGCTGCGCGTCAAGATGTTGACACACCGCTGGAAGTAGTGCCCGCAGCGCGCGGCCCCGGTGCGAGGCGGCATCTTTCTCAGCCGGTTCCAGCTCGGCGGAGGTGCGCCGGCCCCCGTCCGGAACGAAGATCGGGTCGTAGCCGAAGCCATTACTGCCCCGGGCCGCACAGCTCAGCGTGCCGCGCCACTGCCCGCGCACCACGGTCTGGATACCTGACGGCACGACCAGCGCCGCGGCACAGACGAACGCCGCACCACGACGACCTTCCGGGACGTCGGCCAGCTGATCCAGCACGAGCTGCAGGTTCGCGGCATCGTCGCCGTGTCGGCCGGCCCACCTGGCCGACAGCACGCCGGGCATGCCGTTGAGCGCATCCACTTCCAGGCCGGAGTCGTCGGCGACAGTGGCCAGACCGGTGGCCGCCGCCGCATCCCGGGCCTTGGCCAGTGCATTTTCCTCGAAGGTGGCCGCGGTCTCCGGCACTTCGGGAAACGGCGGCACATCGTCGAGCCCGACCACCTGCACGCCGATGATGGCCGACGAGCCCAGAATCCGCCGCAGCTCGACAAGCTTCTGGGTGTTTCGCGTCGCCAGCAGCAACCGAGCTGGGCTCACAATCGGGGCAATTCGCCAGGGTAGGGCTGGGCCAGCGCGGTGAGCTGGCAAGCGGTCAGCTCCTGGCAGCCCGTCAACGCCACGTCCAGCATCTGATCCAGAGTGGACCGCGCGAAGGTGGCACCACCCTCCCCGGTGCCCTGCAACTCCACCAGCGTGCCGGTGTCGGTGGCCACCACGTTCATGTCGACCTCGGCGCGGGAGTCCTCCTCGTACGGCAGGTCCAGCCGGACCCGACCATCCACCACCCCGACGCTCACCGCGGCGACCGAACAGGTCAGGGGTCGCGGGTTGCGCAACCGGCCGGCCGCGCGCAACCAGGTCACCGCGTCGGCCAGCGCCACATAGCTACCAGTGATCGCCGCGGTACGGGTGCCGCCGTCGGCCTGGATCACATCGCAGTCCAGCGAGATGGTGTTCTCTCCCAGGGCAGCGAGGTCGACGCAGGACCGCAGGGCACGTCCGATCAGCCTGCTGATCTCGTGGGTACGCCCGCCGAGGCGGCCCCGGACCGACTCACGGTCGCTACGGGTATGCGTCGAGGACGGCAACATCGCGTACTCCGCGGTGAGCCAGCCCTGCCCAGAGCCCTTGCGCCAGCGCGGTACGCCCTCGACCACGCTAGCCGCGCAGAGCACCCGGGTGCGACCGAACTCGATCAACACCGATCCCGCGGGCCACTGCTGGTAGCCACGGGTGATGCGCACCTCGCGGAGCGCCTCGTCGTTCCTGCCGTCCGCTCGTGCCACCGCGTCAGCCTACCCAGGGCTATTCCGGCAGATTCGCCCGTGGCAGCTTGGTCAAATCTCGTAGTGGGCGCCGGGATGGACGAGTTCAGTGGGCCCGTCGAAGGCGGCCTTGGCCTCGCTGAGCACTTGCTCGGCGTCCGTCCACGGGGGGACGTGCGTGATCAACAGCCGGTGGACCCCAGCCGCCGCCGCGGCCTCCCCGGCGTCGCGCCCGGACAGGTGTATCCCGCGCGGGTTGTCCGGCCTATCCGGCCAGGACGCCTCGGCGAGCAGGACGTCCGCGCCAGCCGCTAGCTCGACGAGCTGCCGGCACGGGCCGGTGTCTCCGGAGTACACCAGCGTCGACCCGGCGTGGCTGACCCGCAGCGCGTAGGCCTCACAGGAATGCTCGACCGGCGCGGCGCGCACCTCGAGTGGACCGATCCGGAACGGGTCCCAGACCGGGTGGAAGTCATAGATGTCAGACAGGTCGGTCGTGTTCCGTTCGTCGGCACTCGGAGCGTATGCGGCCACCAGACGCTCGTCGACGTCAGTCGGCCCGTACAGCGGCAGCACGTCACGCTGCGGTGGCTGCGGGTGGTACCGGCGATACACCGTCATCGCCGACACGTCGGCGCAATGGTCGGGGTGCAAGTGGGACAGGATCACCGCGTTGAGACGGAAGGGGTCGAGGTAGCGCTGCAGCGCGCCCAACGTCCCGTTGCCCAGATCGAGTACCAGGGTGGTATCCCCGGCTCGGACCAGATAACCGGAACCTGGAGACTCCGGACCCGGGACACTGCCGGCGCAGCCCAGCACCGTGAGCAGCATTGTCATCCTCCTCTCAGCTCAACCCGCCGCGGGTGCGGTGGCCATCAGCAATGGGCCGAGGAAGCGACGGGCCAGCCGGGCGAAGGACGCCGGATCCCCGGTCGCGGTGAACACGTGCGCAGCCTCATCGGGCTCGGTGCGCAACAGCTCGGCCTCGGTGAGCACTCGCAACACGTCCTTGGCAGTTTCCTCCGCGCTGGACACCAGGGTCACCCGGTCACCCATGACGATCTGCAGCACGCCGGTGAGCAGCGGGTAGTGCGTGCAGCCCAGAATGACGGTGTCCACGCCGGCCCGCTGAAGTGGTTCGAGATAGGACTGCGCCAAGCCGAGGACTTGACGTCCCGACGTCATCCCGCGCTCGACGAAGTCGACGAACCGCGGGCAAGCCACCCCGATCACGTCGACGTGCGGGGCAGCGGCGAAGGCGTCGGGATAAGCCCGGGACCGGATGGTGGCCCGAGTCCCGATCACTCCCACCAGACCGGAATGGGTGACGGCGACGGCGCGGCGCACCGCGGGACGCACCACTTCCACCACCGGGATCGAGTAACGCTCCCGGGCGTCGGCCAGGCAGGCCGCCGATGCCGTGTTGCAGGCGATAACCAGCAGCTTCACCCCACTGTCCACCAGCTCGTCGGCCACCGCCAGCGCCCGGGAGCGGACCTGCGCGATGGGCAGTGAGCCGTACGGGCCGTGCGCGGTATCACCGACGTAGGACAGCCGCTCGCCCGGTAACTGGTCAGCGATGGCACGTGCGACAGTGAGCCCGCCGACACCGGAGTCGAAAACCCCGATGGGGGCGTCCGGGCCGCTCACGGGCTTCTCACCCCGGGTCGATCGAGATCGGGTCGTTCCGGACGTGACCGATTGCCGCGAACGACCAGCCGGGCCGCGAGCAGCCCACCCACCGCTCCGAACAGGTGCCCCTCCCAGGAGATCCCGGCAGCGCCCGGCAGCACTCCCCACAGCACGCCGCCCCAGAGCCCGAACAGCACCACCGCTAGCAGGATCTGCAGCAGACTGCGGGCGAAGAAGCCACGGATGAGCAGGAAGACCAGCCAACCGAAAATCAGAACCGAGGCACCCAGATGCACGCCGGGGCTTCCGACGAGCCAGGTGCCCAGGCCTGCGACCAGCCAGATCGTGGCGGTCACCACAATGAATTGGCCGATGCCGCCGGCCAGTGCGAGGAACCCGAGCACCAGCACTGGCACCGTGTTGGCCACCAGATGGGGCCAATCACCGTGCAGCAGCGGGGCCCACAGGACACCGTCCAACCCGTCGAGCTGACGGGGCCGGATCCCGTCCCGGTCGAGGACA
>DASQVB010000149.1:0-7510 GCA_035640975.1 Pseudonocardiaceae bacterium | reverse complement strand
AACGTTCGACGCGGGCGAGTTTCTCGGCGACGTGCACCCGATAATGATCGGGCACCTCCACGTTACGGCCCTTCACGACAATGTTCACGCGTGCGACCTCCTCGCGTTGTCCAGCAGGACTTCGGCGACGCCGGGGCACAGTGGTGATGCTCGAACGGCAGGGGGGGCCGTCCGCGTGATCACTAGACCGCCGGCGCCAAAATCATGGCTGTCTCGCCTCCTTCCCGAATCAGCAGCGTCAGTGCTGATTCGCCGAACCGTAGTCCGCCGGAGGTGCCGTCGCCAGGGCCTGACGTGTCGTTTCGGATCCTCAACACTGTGAGTGGCGTTCTAGGCCTTCAGACGCGACGGCCGGTGACAGCCGGCCGCGGCGAGCACCACGATCGCGGGCGTGTCGACACCCGCCCGGCGCAACGCCGCGACGCAGGCCGCCACGGTGGTGCCCGTGGTCACCACGTCGTCGACAAGCACGACGGGCGTGCCGGTGGGCGGCATCCCAGTCCGTCGCAGCAGCACCTGTCCGGCCAGGTTGGCTTGCCGAGCTGCGGCCTGCAGACCGACGGAGTCGCGTACCCCGGCGGCCATCCGCAACGCTGGCGCGACCGCGGCAGCCACCCCTGCGTCGGCCAGCGCAGCAGCCGCTTGCTGCGCCAGCAGCGTCACGTGCTGCCCGCCGCGGCGAGCCGCGGCCGATCGGCGCGACGGCACCGGCACCAGACATACGCCGCCGGATTCGGATCCGTCTCCGGTACGGGTTCCGACGTCCAACTGCAACAGCGCGGCGGCCAGCGCACCACCCAGCGGACCCCCGAGATCGCGGCGACCGTGCTCCTTGTAGGCAAGCAGTGCAGTGCGTAGCCGGCCGCGGTAGGCACCCAGTGCATATACCGATGGCGTAGACATCGGTGTTGCAGAAACCGGTGTTGCACAAACTCCGAGGCCGGCCGAGAAGTGCGGTGGATGTACCTGCATCGGCGGCCCCAGCAGCACCGCGCAGTCGGGGCACCAGGGCGCGCCCGGCGCGCCGCAGCCAGCACATTCGACCGGCAACAGGAGATCCAGCAGAGCGTGCGTCCAACTAGCCACCCAGCCAGCATGGACCCTGGCGTAACACGCCACCGGCTGACGACTCCGTCAGCGGCTCTGCTGTACCCAACGGACCGGCTGTCCCCACTTCCCGCAGCCGGACTTGCGCCAACCGGTCAGTCAGGGTAGAGGGGTACCGCGCCGGGTCCGATCCCGCCAAGCAGTGGTTCCCACACCTCTTGAGTGTCCGAATACGCCCACAGCCCGGTGGCGTCGGCCACCACGATGTCACGCCCGGGCGCAGCGGCGATGTCGGTCAGCGGACCGGTCAGGTTGGTGCTGGATACCTGCCGGCGGGTCAGTCCGTCCACGGACACCGAGAAAACCAGGGGTGACGTCCCGGCCGCGGCCACCACCAGCAGCTCGGGACGTGCCCAGTCCACGCCCGCGGTAGGCGGCAGATTGCCTTCCCGCAACACCTGCGGATGGCGCAGGCTCACCACGCCGGACTCGATCACTACGGTGGCCACCACGAGCCGCCCACCGACCACCGCGACCACCCGCACACCATCCTGGGACAGCTGCAGTTCGGTGATGAGACCCAGTCGGGTCAGTTCAGTAGCGTTGACTTGGTAGCTCGACGAGGGGCCGGTGTCCAAGACCACCACCCCCGCCACGGTGCGGCCGTTGATCACGGTCCACACCTCGGCACCCGACGGTCGCCAGGTGGGCCGGGTCATCGACACCGCGTCCAACGCCGCCACACCCAGGTCCCCGTCGACCCGCCCCGCGCGCAGCTGCGGCCGGCCGTCCGGACCGGCGACGACCACCGCAAGCTGCTCTCCACCGGGGCTCGAGCGGGCCGCGCTGAGCACGGTCAACTGGCCGTCGCCGGCCGGCCCCGGCACCGGAGTGCCATCCAGTCCGAGCAGCCGGCCGCCGACGACCACCTGCCCAGGCACGTCGGGCCGCGGCCCGCCGGCCGAGGTGTAGGAAGCGACATCGGCGGAGCCCCACTCGACCTTGTCGGGCACCAGCGGTTCGCCATCGGCCAGTAGCCGTAGCGGTGTCGGTAGCAAGCCGTCCAGCGTGCTGACGACCTGCGCCGCCACCAGCCGACGATCCGACTCGGCCAGCGCGGCGAGACCCGTCAAGTTGATCATCGCCGCTCCGGAGTCGTTGACCAGCACGTTGGATCTGGGCCGGGTCCCTTCCGGCAACGCCGACCTGACGGCTCCGGTCAGCCGCTGGGACGGCCCGGCCAGCAGCAGGTCCAATACCCTCCCCGGCAACGTGGACGCCGGCTGCGCGGGTACCCAGCGCAGGTCGGGTACCAGCTTGCCGCGACCCGGGTCGACGAAATAGACCCGCACCTGGCGATAGTTACGCTGAAATGCGCTGGCCTCCACCACCACCCCAGGCGGCGGGTTGGTGATCCGCCACTCACCTTGCTCCTTGACCACGTCGAGCGGGACGGTGAACAGTCCGGCTTCCGGAGTGAAGCTGCCGTCCGCGGCAAGCACACCCAGCCGCGGGCCCCCTATCCGGATGCGGCGGACACCGTCTTGCGGACCGGCCTGCGGGGTGGCGCCGGGAGCGTCCTCGATCACGGTCAGGCCAGCGCGATCGTCCCAACTCGTCGCCGCTTCCCGGGACAAGAAGGCACGCGCGGCGGCATGCCCGTTCGCCGGGCCACCGGTGGCCTCGATGAAATCCCGCACCAGCCGGAAGGGGTCCACACCCTGCTCCGGTCCGGCCAGGGGGGCCGCTGCCGATCCCACCGGCATCGAGCGCACCACTTGCATGTCGGAGGTGCCCGGGACAGCGGCACAGCCCGCCAACGAGGCGAACACGGCGGCGAGGACGGCGGTTCTGCGTAACGTCACAAGCATCACCGGGTGCCAGGTCCGGCCGACACTACGGAATCTGTTGGCGGGGAGTTTCTTGCTGGGGAGCCGCTGGGAATGCTTGTGGGGACTTTTCTGGGTCCCAGCGGCAACGGACTGCCGGTGAGCTCAGTGCCCCGGCTCCGGGGCAAGGTGAGGCGAAAGGCACTGCCCCGCCCGGGTTCACCCCAGGCCTGCAACCAGCCCCCGTGCAGCCGAGCATCCTCCAGGCTGATGGACAGTCCCAGACCGGTGCCCCCGGTGCGCCGGTCACGCGAGGGATCACCGCGCCAGAACCTGGTGAAAACCAGCTCGTGCTGATCCGGATGCAGCCCGACGCCGTGGTCGCACACCAGCACGGCAACCGCCTCGGAGTCCGCGGCGACCGCCACCTCGACCGGGCGTCCCTCCCCATGGTCCAACGCGTTGGTGAGCAGGTTGCGCACGATCCGCTCAACCCGGCGCGGATCGATCTCGGCGAGCACCTCCGTGGCCGGGAGTTCCAGTTCCAGCGGCGTGCCGGCCTGGTCGGCGACCGCGCGCACCGCGGCCACCGCATTCTCCACGGTGACGCGCAGGTCGAGCGTCTCGCTGTGCAACTCGGCGACCCCGGCGTCCACCCGGGAGATCTCCAGCAGGTCGCCGAGCAGCGCCTCGAATCGATCCAGCTCGTTGACCAGCAGCTCGGTGGACCGATGCAGCACCGGGTGCAGCATGTCCCTCGAGTCGTAAAGCACATCGGCTGCCATACGCACGGTGGTCAGCGGGGTGCGCAGCTCGTGGGAGACGTCGGAGGTGAAACCGCGCTGCAGCTCACCGAACTCCTCGAGCTGGCGGATCTGGCGCTGGATGCTCGCGGCCATCTCATTGAACGAGGTGCCCAGCCGGGCCATGTCGTCGCTTCCGACCACCGGAATGCGCTCGGAGAGGTGGCCGTCGGCGAAGCGTTCGGCCACCTCCGCAGCCTGCCGGACCGGGATCACCACCTGGTGGGTCACCAAGCTGGCGATTCCCGCGATGAGCCCTAGGAGCACCAAGCCGCCGACCACCAGAGTGGACTGCACCAGGTGCAGCGTGCGCTGCTCGGCGGTGAGTGGAAACAGCAGGTAGAGCTGCATGGTGCGGCCCGCGCTGGCGACCGGCATGCCGACGGCCAGCATGGTAACCGCGGTCGAATCCCGTTGCACCGTGGTGATCTTGTGGGCGAGCACGCCGCGCTCCACGGCAGAACGTAGGACGGCTGGAACGTCTTCAAGGGGGCCGATCTTTTGTCCAGTACCGGCGGCTCCCGAGGGACCGCCACCGTCCACCAACACCGGCTCGTAGGCTCCGGCACTGACCGCCGCGGGGCGCTCACCGGTGGGATCGGAGTGGGTCAACCGATCAACAGCGGTGGTGAGTCTGCTGGTCAGCGACGCTGACGTGGGATCGACCGCGCTGAGTTCGGACTCCAACACGACCCTGCTGTTCTCGGCTTGCAGCAGCGCGGCCTGTGTCTTGTTCTCGATCAACCGCTGGGCGATCTGGGCCTGCAGCACCATGCCCAGCACGAGCACCACGGTGGACGACAGCGCCACGGTGCTTCCCACTACCCGGATCTGCAGCGAGCGGCGCCATATCGTGCCTGCCCCCGTCGACAGCTCACGAGCCAGCTCATGGGTCTGGCCTGCGACCCGGCGCAGGAGATCGGTCACCCGGACCGCCAACGACATCAGTGCGCAGTGATCCGAGCAGCGGGGATCCGAACAGCGTGAGGGCTCACGTCGTACCGGCCTTGTATCCGACGCCGCGCACGGTCAGCACCACCTCCGGACACTCGGGGTCCCGCTCGATCTTGGACCGAAGCCGCTGAACGTGCACATTGACCAGCCGGGTGTCCGCGGCATGCCGGTAACCCCAGACCTGCTCGAGCAACACCTCACGGGTGAACACCTGACGGGGTTTGCGGGCCAGGGCGACCAGCAGGTCGAACTCCAGCGGAGTCAGCGAGATCGGTTCCCCGTCGCGGCTGACCTGGTGACCGGGCACGTCGATGGTCAGGTCACCGATGGTGAGCTGCTCGGTGGGATCTGCCTCGGTGCGGCGCAGCCGGGTCCGCAGCCTGGCCACCAGCTCCTTGGGCTTGAACGGCTTGACCACGTAGTCATCCGCGCCGGACTCCAGGCCCAGCACCACGTCGACGGTGTCGGTCTTGGCGGTGAGCATCACGATCGGAACACCGGACTCGGCGCGGATCGCTTTGCACACATCAATGCCGTTCATACCCGGCAACATCAGATCCAGCAGCACCAGGTCCGGCTTCAACTCGCGCAGCGCAGGTAAAGCCTTGGTGCCTTCAGAGACCACTGCGGGATCGAAGCCCTCCCCGCGCAGCACGATGGTCAACATCTCGGCTAACGCGGGGTCATCGTCAACCACGAGCACACGAGCCCTCATGGAGACCATGGTGGCACTGCACTGGCCGCATGCCACAGGCGGGCAGCCACGTCGCTGGGGGTCAGTCCGGTTGCACCGGTTGCGGCACTACCGTCTATCACCCACCACGGGGCCAGCCAGCCGCTGGCAGCGAGCCCGTCATAGACGGCAGCGCATCGGGCTTGCAGTCCGGTGTCGGTCTCGTAACGATCCTTCGCCCGCGCGCTGTCGGTCGCGGCCCGCCCGTCCGCGCGCGCGGCGGCGACGGTCACCGGCACCCGCAGCAGGAGCTGGATATCGGGTACCGGGACGCCGAAGCGGTCCACTTCCAGCGCGCGGACCCACTCGACGAACGCGCCGTCGGCGTCTTCGTGCAACCTCGCTGCGTGATACGCCGCATTGGACGCCACGTAGCGATCCAGCAGTACCACGTCATAGCGGGACCGCAGCTCGCACAGCTCAGCGGCGGCGTCTCGACGGTCCAGGGCGAACAGCACAGCCATGGCGTGTACCGAGTCGGGCAGGTCGCCCAGCCGACCGTAGAGCGCGTCGCGGACCAGGTCGGCATGCACGTCGATGCCGTAGCGGGGAAACTGCCTCTGGGCGACCGTCGCGCCCCGCGCGGTCAGCGCGCCGACCAGCCCGTCGGCAAGGGTTCGCTTGCCAGCCCCGTCGAGCCCCTCGATTACCACCAGCCGACCCACGGTGCACACGCTATCCCGACGTGTCCGGCTCCGGTGCCCGCTGTGTCCGGTCCCCATGTACACCGTGTCGGTGTCTCCGGCTCCAGATCAAGAAGCCTGGCGGTGGCAGCTCCCGGCCCTACTCGGTCAACTTCGCACTCGTCACGGCGGTCATCTGGATACAAGCATCTGCGCGTGTCAGTCCGTGGTGCACGCCCGGACGGCCAGCAGGCCGAGCACAGCGGCGGCACCGGCACCCACCGCGCCGAGCAAACCGTGGTGCTGAGAAGCCCACAGCTGGTAACTGCGGGAGGTGGACGTGGCGTCGAAGATGCCGTGGGTGTCGAAGTCGCGGCCCTGCGGCCCGTCAGCGGGTTCCCACAGGTTCGCCGGCTGGTCCGGGTCGCGAGACTGGTCGGTCTGCTGGGACTGGTAGCCGGTCCGGGCCAGGTAGCGGTCCAGGACTCCGGGTGCGAATTTGTTGGCGATCAAGGTGCCCACTGTCGAGCCGCCGACCCAGTACTCGCGGCGCCGCGGGTGATCCGCCGCATAAAGCACGGCCTTGGCGGCCACCTCGGGTTGGTAGATCGGCGGGACGGGTTGGGCGTGATGGGGCAGCCGGGACAGCACCCAGGAGAACTGCGGCGTGTTTACTGCCGGCATCTGCACCATCGTCACGTGCACGTTGCTCTTGTCGTGCAGCAGCTCGCAGCGCAGCGAGTCATGGAAGCCCTGGATCGCGTGCTTGGCTCCGCAGTACGCCGACTGCAGGGGAATGCCACGGTAGGCCAGGGTCGACCCGACCTGCACGATCGTGCCTTGGTCACGGGGCAGCATCCGGTCCAACGCGACGCGGGTGGCAAAGACGTAGCCGAGATAGGACACCTCGGTGACCCGCTTGTACTCCTGCGGCTTGATTTGCGTGAACGGCGCGAACACCGAGGTGAAGGCCACGTTGACCCACACGTCGATCGGCCCCAGCTCCTGCTCCACCCGGTCGGCGGCCCGCTCGATCTGCTCGTAGTCGGCGGTGTCGACGGGGATCGGCAACGCTGTCCCGCCCGCAGCCTCGACCTCCTTGGCCGCACCCTGCAGGCCTAACTCTCCGCGAGCCAGCAACGCCACCTTGGCGCCGCGGGCCCCGAAGGCCTGCGCGGTCGCCCGGCCGATGCCGCCGCTTGCACCGGTCACCACCACCACCTGGGGCTTGCTGCTGGTCATCAGTGACTCCAATTTTCTGCGAGAAAGGTCTGGCAGTCAGTGCGGTGGTCACCGACTGCTCCCGGTGGTGCGACCCGGACACCGCTGCGCCCTTTCGGTGCGGTGGGAATTCCTGGAACTTGGTTTCGATGCCGTGCTTGATCACGCCCCAGCGGTCCTCGTCGCCGTGTATCAGAGCCGATACGGCGTCCTTGATCTGCTCGAACGTGGCATGCGGCGACACCGGCGGCATGGTAGGAACCGCCCATCGCGCTGCGGTTGGTCTGCCCGACGATGGCC
>DASQVB010000148.1:0-4530 GCA_035640975.1 Pseudonocardiaceae bacterium | reverse complement strand
GTGTTGACGTCTCGGAACGGATGCTGGAGTTCACTAGACGTCGTGCCGCAGCAGCTGGTAGCGGCGTGTCACTCCACCACGCGGGTTTCCTGACCTACCGGCACCCGGGAACACCCGCAGACGTGGTCACTATCAAGTCTGTGCTCCACCAACTTCCGGACTTCTGGAAGCAGATCGCTCTACTTAACGTTGCCGGCTAGTAACTGGTCAGGTCGTCGGCGTGGCTAGTTGATCTCCTGGTCGATTCGTTGATCATGGTGCGGTGCCCGTTGATCCGCGTCCGTCTTATGAGGAGCTTGCCGCTGAGAACGCGGAGCTTCGAGCGATGGTGGAGGCGCTGCGGGCTCAGGTTGCTGAATTGACCGCTCGACTGGGGCAGAACAGCCGGAATTCGTCGAAGCCGCCGTCGTTGGACTCGCCGTTCGTTAAGCCGGCGGTGAAGTCGTTGCGGCGCATGAGCGGGCGCAGGCCGGGTGGGCAGCAGGGGCATCCGGGGTCGACCTTGGCGCAGGTCGCTGATCCGAATGAGCGGTTGCGGCATGAGCCGGGTCCGTGCGCCGGTTGCGGCGCGGATCTGGCGCAAGCAGCCGAGGTGGGTGTGCAGCGGCGGCAGGTGTTCGATGTGCCGCCGATGGCGGTGCGGGTGACCGAGCATCAGCTCATCGCGCGCCGCTGCGGGTGTGGGGCCATCACCTGCGGCACGGCGCCGCAGGGGGTGACGGCGCCGGTGCAGTACGGACCGCGCATCACCGCGATCATCCTCTACTTGTATGTCGGGTAGTTCCTGTCCAAGAAACGCACCGCGGCCGCGCTGGCGGAGTTGTTCGGCATCCCGGTCTGCGACGCTACCGTGGCGGCGATGACCAGACGCGCCGCCGACGGGCTGGGCGATTTCCTGGGTCAGCTCAAGGATCGCTTGTCCGAGGCCGAGGTGGCGGGTTTCGACGAGACCGGCCTGCGGGTGAGCGGCACTGTGCACTGGGTGCACTGCGCTCGCACCGACCGCTACACCCTGATCACCTACCACGCTAAGCGCGGCCGCAAGGGCATCGACGACGCCGGTGTGCTCAGCCGCTTCCGCGGCGTCGCCGTGCATGACGCCTGGGCACCCTATGACACCTATGTCGACACCCAACATCAACTGTGTTGCGCACACGCGCTGCGAGAGCTGGCCGCCGTCGCCGACACCGCGCCACCGGATGCCCACTGGTGTTGGGCCAGCCAGGCCGCCGACGCGCTTGTGGCGATGCAGCGCCTGGTGGCTCAGGCCATCGCCGCCGGCGCCGACACCGTCGATGCC
The DNA here is from genome assembly GCA_035640975.1 of Pseudonocardiaceae bacterium. Classification (GTDB taxonomy): domain Bacteria; phylum Actinomycetota; class Actinomycetes; order Mycobacteriales; family Pseudonocardiaceae. Next base: position 3,230 of record DASQVB010000148.1, on the reverse strand, counting down.
GACACCCTGCACCCCCGAATCCAGCTCTACCGATCCGCCGCCCAGATCGGCATCACCCAGACCGCCGCCCGCTCTGACGCGGTGATGAAAAAGCACAACGCGCTCGCCCGCAGGCTCATCGATCGGCAAGACGACTACCTCCGTTTCACCCAGGACTGGCGAATACCCGCCGACAACAACGGCTCGGAACGGGACATCCGCATGATCAAGCTGAGGCAGAAGGTGTCCGGCTGCCTGCGCACCCTCACCGGAGCCACACAGTTCTGCGCGATACGCAGCTACCTATCCACCGCCGCCAAACACGGCCGGCACTTCTTCGAAACCCTCGTCATGCTCGCCGAGGGTCGACCATGGCTGCCCACAATTCACTGACCTGACCAGTTACGCCAGGTGAAGCCCCATCGTGAGCCCACCACGCCTACGCGCGGCCCCATGCTGCCGTCTGGTTCGTCTGCGTCGCCGACGCCGTCGCTTACGAATGAGAGATGGACCGAGTGATGAGGGTTTCAGCGGCGGCTCGGACAGTGGCCGCGACATTCGCTTCGGCCACAATGGAGTAACAGACGATGGCTCCTTCATGCAGGCTCAATAACTGTACAGCCAGTTCGTCGGGGTCCTCTGCCCCCGCTTCGGCGAGCAGCTCACGAAACAGGGCTCGGAGCCACTTCTTCTCCGCCACGACCACCTGGCGGCCGGGGTGTTCGGGCTCGGGAAGCTCAGCGAAGGCGTTGACGAGGCTGCAGCCCCTACTGCTGGGCGCAAGCCACTCGAACAGCACGTCAAACGGTACCAACGCGCGTTGCACCGGGTCGGCGTGCTCGGCGTCCAGACGCGACGTGATGAGAGTGCGCCAGCGGCGGTCCCGGGCCTCCAAGTAGGCCACGATCAGGCCGTCCTTCGAACCGAACCGGTCGTAGAGGGTGCGTTTGGTCACTCCGGACTCGGCGGCGATGGTGTCCACCCCGACCGCGTGGATGCCTCGCCAGTAGAACAGCTCGGAGGCGACGTCAAGGATGCGTTGGGCGCCCGGGGTCAGTCGTTTGTCCGGTCCGGCGACGGTGTCCGCGGTCACTGTCGAAACCCCTTGCGTTCACAGGTCTGTAAACCTACAGTTGGACTGTACTTCACAGATCAGTATAGGAGCGGACATGCGGCGAATGATGTGGAGGCTGGGCGAGCTGGTGCGAGATGTGGGCTACGGCATCCATGCCGGCAACGCGATCAGGCACGGAGTGCCGGCGCCCGAGGGTGCCCGGCGACGGCCGAGCCAGCCGTCGGGAATCGCCAAGGTTCATGCCTGGACGGCGGATCATCGGTAAGCGCGCAAGACGATCTAGCGGACTCCTGCAGTCAGATGTCCGCTTTTCTTACGTAAAGCCGATCAGCTTCAACCGTTCACCGCCATAACCCAACCAATTGGCGCAGCGCAGACTATGACGGTTTTAGCGACATTAACGTCCATTGCCATGGAAACTCACACGCTGGCTACGCTGGCCCAGGACCCCAGCTCAGTCGACTTCCGCCGCTGCGGTAGCGCGCTCGCGCACATCTACAGCCTCGCTGAAGACGGGGAGTGGCTGTGCCATCTGCCCGAAGGTCACGACGACGTCTGTCGAGCTCCTGACGGCACCACGTGGTAGCTCCCCGCAACCGGTAAGACGAGCCGACCTCAGACTCAGCCGTAACCCCGGCAGACAACAGCGCGGAAACGCGGCAGGCGCACGGTAGAGGCGTGGATGACCGGCCAACGCCAACGCACTGCCCGTACTGCTCGCTGCAGTGCGGCATCGCCTTGCAGGTCGCTCCCGACCGAATCCACCTGACTCCGCAAGAGGATTTCCCGACCAACCGGGGCGGGCTGTGCAGCAAGGGGTGGACTGCCGCGGAGTTGCTCGAGCACCCGGAGCGGCTGACCGCCCCTCTGGGCCGTGACCGGCGCGACGCGCCGCTCAAGCCGGCCACGTGGGACGATGCGCTGAACCGGGTTGCCCAGGCGATAAGCCGCTCGCAGCAACGACACGGGCGAGACAGCGTGGGCTGCTTCGGTGGCGGTGGGCTGACCCACCGAGAAGGTTTACCAGCTCGGCAAGTTCGCCCGGGTCGCACTGGGCACGTCTCAGATCGAGTACAACGGCCGGTTCTGCATGTCCTCGGCTGCCGCGGCGGCCACCCGCGCATTCGGCATCGACCGGGGCCTGCCATTCCCGTTGGTCGACATCGCCGCGGCTGACGTCGTCCTGCTGGTCGGCGCGAATCCGGCCGACACCATGCCGCCGGCGATGCACTGGTTCGATGAGGGTCGCAGCCGGGGCGCCACACATATCACCATCGACCCCCGGCGTTCCTCCACCGCCAGTGGTTCCACACTTCACCTGCAGCCAGTGCCCGGCACTGATCTGGCACCACCGCGGCGAGGTGTACGGGCTGGTCGCCCCGCTGTGGGAGCAAGCCGCAGTGCTGGCGGACCACATCACCGGCGCCGACCTAGGTGCCGCGTATCACGGTTCGCGGTTGGCGACCAAGCTCAAGGTCGCAGGCGTGGATGTAGCGGCTATGGGCCTCAAAGAACCTGAGCGGCCTGACGACGAGGATGGCGCCGAGCACGCGGGCAGCAGGATGGCGCTGGCGTCGCTGCTGAAGATGATGTGGACGAGCAGTACATCGACGAGCGAGACGCCCGGTTCATCAACGACCGGGTGCACGCCAATATCCAGCGGGACGACACTTTCTCGGTGGTGCCACAGCTCGCCGGTGGCGTCGCCACCGCGGCGCAGCTGCGGCGGATCGCAGACGTTGCCGAGCGGTACCAGATTCCAATGATCAAAGTTACTGGCGGCCAGCGGATAGACCTGCTGGGAGTGCGTAAGGAAGATCTGCCCCAGATGTGGGCCGATCTGGACATGCCTTCGGGCTACGCCTACGGCAAGAGCTTCCGGACCGTGAAGATCTGTGTGGGCAGCGACTTCTGCCGCTTTGGCCTCGGGGACTCCACTCAGCTGGGCATCGACATTGAGCACCGCTACCGGGCCTGGAGAGCCCGGCGAAGATGAAACTGGCCGTCTCCGGCTGCCCCGTAACTGCGCGGAGTCCTATGTCAAGGATGTGGGCATCGTTGCGGTCGAAGGTGGTCGGTGGGAGATCTACATAGATGGCGCGGCCGGCGCCAACGTCCGCAAGGGCGATCTATTGGCCACTGTGGACAGCCAGGACGAGGCCATCACACTCACCGG
>DASQVB010000147.1:0-3332 GCA_035640975.1 Pseudonocardiaceae bacterium | reverse complement strand
AGTGAAGTGGTTCAACGCGGAGAAGGGCTTCGGCTTCATCTCCGTCGACGGGGGTGGCCCCGACGTGTTCGTCCACTTCTCCGCCATCCAGGGTGACGGCTACCGCAGCCTGGACGAGAACCAGCGCGTGGAGTTCGAGTCGAGCCAGGGTCCCAAGGGCCCGCAGGCCGAGTCGGTCCGCGCCATCTGAGCGTTTCCTACGCGGCCCCGCACCAGCCTGGTGCGGGGCCGCGTTGCATCTGCCGGCTGTCGGTAGCCGGAGCTAGTCTCGCGGCGTGAGCACCGAAGACCTGCCTGCAGGGTCGAGCATTGTGACCGAAGGACTTGTGACCGAGCCGCCGGCCGAGGTCCGCGCCGAGCACGGCGAGCTCGCCGAGACCGTACGCGGGCATCAGTTCCGCTACTACGTCCTGGACGCCCCCACCATCTCCGATGCCGAGTTCGACGGGCTGCTCGGCCGGCTGCAGGCGCTGGAGCAGCACTGGCCGGCGCTGGTCACACCGGACTCACCGACGCAGCTGGTCGGTGGCGGCTTCAGCACCGAGTTCGCCGCGCACGACCACCTCGAGCGAATGCTCAGCCTGGACAACGCCTTCGAGGTCGACGCGCTGCGGGCCTGGGCGGACCGGGTCACTCGTGAGGTGGGTCTCGAGGTGCACTACCTCGCCGAGCTCAAGATCGACGGGTTGGCGGTGAACCTGCTCTACGATAACGGGCGCCTGGTCCGCGGTCTGACCCGTGGCGACGGCCGCGCCGGCGAAGACATCACGCTCAACCTGCGCACGCTGGACGACATCCCGGACCGGCTGCGCTCGGGCACCGAGTATCCGGTGCCCGAGCTGCTCGAGGTACGCGGAGAGGTGTTCTTCCGGCTCGCCGATTTCGCTGAGCTCAACGCCCGGCTCGTCGAGGCGGGCAAGGCCGCCTTCGCCAACCCCCGCAACTCCGCAGCGGGCTCGCTGCGGCAAAAGGACCCGCGGGTGACCGCGACCCGCCCGCTTCGGATGCTCTGCCACGGTTTGGGCCGACGGCGCGGGTTCGAGCCGGCCCGCCAGTCGCAGTCCTATGAGGCGTTGCGGGCCTGGGGGCTGCCGGTGTCCGAGCACACTCGGCTGCTGTCCACGATCGACGAGCTGACCGAGCACATCGCCTACTGGGGAGAGCACCGCCACGACCTGGAGCACGAGATCGACGGCGTGGTGGTGAAGATCGACGAGGTGCCGGCGCAGCGCCGCTTGGGCTCGACGTCGCGGGCGCCGCGCTGGGCGATCGCATTCAAGTATCCACCTGAGGAGGCCACCACCACGCTGCTGGACATCCGGGTCAACGTCGGTCGCACTGGACGGGTCACTCCCTTCGCCTTCATGGAGCCGGTGACCGTCGCCGGCTCCACGGTGTCGCTGGCGACCCTGCACAACGCCGACGAGGTGCGCCGCAAGGGGGTGCTCATCGGAGACACTGTGACGATCCGCAAGGCCGGCGACGTGATTCCCGAGGTGCTCGGCCCGGTGGTGGACCTGCGCAGCGGCGACGAGCGCGAGTTCGTGATGCCGACGCACTGCCCGGAGTGCGGCACCGCGCTGCGCCACCAGCGGGAGGGCGACATCGACATCCGGTGCCCCAACGCCCGCTCCTGCCCGGCCCAGCTCCGGGAGCGAATCTTTCACGTGGCGGGCCGCGGCGCCTTTGACATCGAGGTCCTCGGTTATGAGGCCGCGGTGGCGTTGCTGGCTGCGGGCGTGGTCCAAGACGAAGGGGACATCTTCACCCTCGACGAGACCGAGCTGCTGAAGGCGGATCTCTTTCGCACCAAGGCAGGAAACCTGTCCGCCAACGGGCACAAACTGCTGGCCAACCTCGAGATGGTGAAGGACCGCCCGCTGTGGCGGGTTCTGGTGGCACTGTCGATCCGGCATGTTGGTCCCACCGCGGCGCAGGCGCTGGCCCGTGAGTTCCGCTCGCTGGACGCGATCCGCAGTGCTGATGAAGAGGCTCTCGCTGCGGTGGACGGGGTAGGTCCGACGATCGCGGCGGCGGTGCGGGAATGGTTCGAGGTGGACTGGCACTGCGAGGTGGTCGCGAAATGGCGCGCCGCCGGGGTCCGGATGGCGGAGCAGCTCGACGACTCGGTTCCGCGCCACCTGGAAGGGCTGTCCATCGTGGTCACCGGCTCACTGGACGGATTTTCCCGGGATGAGGCGACCGAGGCGATCGCTGAGCGGGGAGGCCGGGCGGCCGGGTCGGTGTCGAAGAAGACCGCCTTCGTGGTCGTCGGGGATGCACCTGGTTCGAAGTACGACAAGGCCATGGCGCTCAAGGTGCCGGTGCTCGATGAGGCCGGGTTCCGGGTGCTGTTGGCCGACGGACCCGAGGCTGCCCGCGCGGTGGCGGTATCGCCGGCGGGGGAGGAGCGCCCGGGATGAGCATCCTGCATGACCTGCTCGACGTGGACCCGTCGCGGCTAGGACCGCGACGGCCTACTTCCGGTAGCCTCCCCAGCCAGGCTGCGGGTTCGACGGGGCCGATTCCGACCCCGGTACTGACCGGGCCGCAGGGAGATTCAGGCTATGTCAGTGCGTGCCACCTAGCAGGACCTTCACGGCCAAAGCCGGTGTGACGCACTTACCACGGTCCATTCATGACCGACCGAAGGAGGCAACATGGCCGCCCCTACACCGTCGCCCTCGCCGCCTTCACCCAGCGGTTCCGCCGGAGCAAACGATGTTGTCACCGTGTGCGCGCGGGAGCTGGAGAAGACCCCAGTGGCAATCAGGGACGCATTGGACCCTGCGCAGCGAGAGTGCTTCGAAGCGGAGTACCGAGCAGCTCTCGCGCGTGCCGCGGAAACCCTCGATCTAGAGCCAGTGCTCACGCTGGTACAGCGCACCTGGTGGGTGCGGGCGGGTGATGCGTGTTAACCCCGAGATGCTCGACGGTGGGCCTCCGATGTGAGCCGCGTCATCGCAGGCGACCAGTCGGCCCTCGCCGACAACCACCGTTGATGGGTCCGTACCGGGTCCGCTAGGTCTCCTACGCCGCCGAGCAACTGCGCCAGCTGCCCCAATCAGTGCGTCTTGCATTTGACGCCAGGGTTCAAGACCTAGCCCTGAGTATTCACCGCGATCTTCGGTCAGGGTGTGTCTTGGCAGAGAAAAGTGCTCCTGAGCTGGGACAATGAGGGTATCGAAGCCTTTTGTCCGGTAGAGCTGAGGAGCACTTTTCAGGTGTGTGAGGTTACCTCATGGTCAAAGGACCTGGCCGTGGAAATCGCCGGTCACGACGTGATCAATCATGCTGGCGCGGGGGCACTGCGGCTGAGTGCCGACCGGACG
>DASQVB010000146.1:0-5253 GCA_035640975.1 Pseudonocardiaceae bacterium | reverse complement strand
AGACCGATCCGCCACGCCACCACACGCTGCGCCGGTTGGTCGGTGCCGCCTTCAGCCCGAGGGTCGTCACCGGGCTCGCTGTCCGCATCGCCGAGGTCACCCACGAGCTGCTCGATGCCACCGGTGGTGCAGCCGAGCTCGACCTTGTGCCCACCTTGGCCTACCCACTACCGGTGACCGTGATCGCCGAGTTGCTCGGCCTGCCGACCTCGGACCGTGAGCTGTTCCGGTCCTGGGCGGACAGGCTGTTCGAGCAGGACACGGCCGACCCGAACGACCCGGAGCTCGCCCGGAAGATCGACGACGCCACCGCGGACATGCTCGCTTACCTGGCCGAGCACTGCACCGATCGGCGTGCTAACCCGCGGCAGGATCTGATCAGCAGGCTGGCCACCGTGGAGGCCGATGGTGAGCGGCTGTCCGACGAGGAGGTGGTGAACTTCTCGGTTGTGTTGTTGCTCGCGGGGCACATCACCACCACCGCGCTGCTCGGCAACATCGTGCTGTGCGTGGACGAGTACCCCAACGTGTGGGCCGAGCTGCATGCGGACCGCTCGCTGGTGGAGGCCACCATTGAGGAGGTGCTGCGGTACCGCTCCTCTTTCACTCAGGTCGGCCGGGTGACCATGGCCGACACCGAGCTGGGCGGGCGGGTCATCCCGGCGGATGCGATCGTCACACCGTGGCTGTTGTCCGCCAACCGGGATGAACGCGAGTACAGCGACCCCGACCGGTTCGACGTTCATCGCTTGGGCAACCACCACCTGGCCTTCGGCCATGGCATTCACTTCTGCATCGGACAGCTGCTGGCCCGGGTAGAGGCCAGGGTCGCTGTGGGCGTGCTACTGGACCGGTACGCCGAGATCCGGCTGGACCCCGGGGTGCCGTTGGAGTTCTATGACCGAGGCATCTTCGCTGCCCGCAACGTCCCGGTACTCGTACGGCAGGCCTGAACCACCGACTCAGCAATCGGCGAAGTCTAGGTCAGTCGTGTACTGTCACGAACATGAGTGTTCGTATTGGAATGACCACGTTCAGTCCCTTGCTGTTGCAGACGGCCACCGAGGTCCTGGTCGCTGATCCGGCGGCGTCGTTGGGCGACGTGGCGAAGGCAGCTGGAATCGGTCGGACCACGCTGCACAAGCTGTATCCGACCCGGCATGCCCTGCTGATCGCCTTGGCGCAGGACGCCCTGGATTTGTTGGAACACACCTACCGTGACCTGGGCCTAGACGGACCGGGTCACGAGGCGCCAGCGGCGCTGCGCCGACTGGTAACCGCCTTGATCCCGCTCGGGCCGCGGCTGGAGTTTCTGCTGCGGGAGCGTTCGCTGGACAGTGAGCCGGAACTCATCGCCCGGGTGGAGGCGCTGGACGCGCCGGTACGGGCGATGGTGCGCCGCGCCCAGGCCGAGAACGTGATCAGAGCGAACCTGCCGGACGAGTGGATTGTCGCCTCGATCAACGCGCTGGTGTACGCGGCGTGGGAACTGATCGCGCTGGGCCGGCTCGCGCCGGTCAGCGCGCCCGAGCTGGTGATGAGCACCCTGCTCGGCGGTATCGAGTTTCCGCATAGGAACTGAGATGGCCTTCATCGATCACAACCTCTGGCATCGGGTACGCACGACCGGGCACATCACCGCGGCGGGGGCGACCCTCTGGGCCCTCGCCCGATCCGGAGACTTGCTCAGCCAGTTCCTGCAAGCCAAGCACCGTCCGGCCGATTTCGGCCCGCTGACCTCCAGGACGGGCGCGACGCTGCCGGCGGAGTCGTTCCTCGAGCAGGATCCGCCCGACCACACCCGGCTGCGCCGTCTCGTCGCACCGGCGTTCCGGCCCAAGCTGATCCGTAGCTACCGGTGCCAGATCGAGGCCATCGCCGAAAACCTGCTCGATCGTGCCGCCCAGCGCGGCTCCTTCGATCTGATTACCGACTTCGCCGCGCCCCTGCCGATCATGGTGATCACCAAGATGCTCGGCATACCGGACGTCGACGTGGATCGTTTCGCGCGCATCGGTGCGGTGGTGGGCCGATCGCTCGGGGGCGTGCTCTCGAGGCGGCAGGCCAAGGAGCTCCACGCGGCTAGCGAGGATCTGGTAGCGCTGTTCATCAAGATCGAACGCCACCGGCATCCCGGCGACGACGTGCTGAGCATCCTCACCGCCGCCAAAGCCGACGACCAGCTCGGCCCCGAGGAACTCGTGGCCACGTGCAGCCTGCTGCTCATCGCCGGGTTCGAGACCACAGTCAACCTGATTGGCAACGCCACCGTGGCGCTGGCGCAACGTCCCGATCAGTGGAGCCTGCTTCGCGACGACCTGAGTCGAGCCCCGGCGGTGGTCGAGGAGACGCTGCGCTTCGACCCTCCCGTGCAGGCCACCGTCCGCGTGCCGCATGAGCCCATCGAGCTCGCCGGGCAAACCCGACCCCCGGGTGCCCGGGTGATGTTGATGCTCGCTGCTGCCAACCGCGATCCTGAGGTGTATCCGGACCCGGACCGGTTCGATATCACCCGCACGGGCGGGCCGGAGCACCTCGCCTTCTCCAGCGGTATCCACTACTGCCTCGGAGCTGCACTGGCCCGTCTCGAAGGCGAGGTCGCACTGCAGGTGCTGGCCCGGCGGTTGCCGCGCCTGCGGATGACCGGATCGCTGCGGCGTCGCCCCGGCAGCGCCATCCGCGGCTTCGCCAGCATCCCCATGGCTGCCGGAGACGTTGACAACCACGCCATGACCCGCTGAATCACAAAGTCGTAGGGCTGATGAGTGTCACTCGGAGCATCTCACGGCGAGGTCCGCAGGCGGATCCGCTGTTCCGACTGCTGTGGGCTGGTGAAGCGCTCGCCTCGTTGTCCGAGCAACTGTTCATCGTCTGCCTGACCCTGCTGGTCCTCGACGTCGCCGGTTCCGGAACGGCCCTCGGGCTCATCCTCGCTGTCGCCGCCGTGCCCCGTGCGGTGCTGCTGCTGTTCGGCGGTGTCCTGGCCGATCGCATCGCGCCGGCCAGGATTGTGGTGGTGGCGACATGGCTTCGCACTGCAGTACTCGTCGTCCTGGCCGTGCTGGTGGTGCTGGGACCGCCACCGGTCATCGTGATCGCTGCGCTGGCCGGGCTGCTCGGCGTCCTCGACGCCGGTTACTACCCGGCCGCGCTGGCTCTGGTGCCCCAGGTGGTGGCACCGGCAGGGCTGGCTCGGGCCAACGCGTTCATTCAGGGCGCCGAATCGGCCGGGGATCTGCTCGGCCCGGCCCTGGCCGTTGGCATTGTCACGGCGGCCGGTCTCGGTGGCGGGCTGAGCACCATCACGTGTTTGTACCTGCTCGCCGCCGTCGCGCTGACGGCGTTCGCCCGCGGGTTGCTCCGCCGCTCTCCCGCTGCGCGATCAGGCTCGTCGAGGATGCCACCGGCCGCTTCGACCGCCACTGGTGTATCGACGTCGGGGCGGGAACCGGCGTCAGGGGTGGGGGTCCTCCGCGAAGGGCTGCGCTTCGCCTGGACCGATCCCGTGGTGCGGGCCATGCTGATTGTGATAGCGACGCTGAACGTCGCGGTGATCGGCCCGATACTTGTGGGTGGGGCTGTGCTCGCCGAGCAACGCCTCGGCGGCACCGCGATGCTCGGGCTGATATTCACCGGCTTCGGCGCTGGCTCGCTGCTCGGCCTGCTCGCGGCCGGTGTTCGGCCCCCGGCGCGCCGTGGTCTCGTCCTCGTCGGCGGCACCGCCGTGATCGGAGCCGGCACGGCCGGTTTCGGATTCGTCGGCACCGTCACCGCCGCCATCGGAGTGGCGGCGGTGATCGGTATCGGCGCCGCCTACCTCGGTGTCGTGCTGGTCGCGTGGCTGCAGGAACGGGTCCCCGAACAGCTCCGGGGGCGGATCATGAGTCTGGTGGTACTCGCCGCGGTCGCCTTGGACCCGCTGTCCTACGCCCTCGCCGGGGTGCTGCTACCTGCTGGCACCGCCATCATGTTCAGTATCTGCGGCGCCCTCATCCTGCTATGCGCGGCCGCCATCGCTACGGTGCCCGCCGTCCGCCGCCTCGCCTGATCATTGGGGATCCCGCGGCGAGCTCACGGAGAGCGCTTCAGGTGCAGTTGATGAACAACGCCTTCAGGTCGTCATAGCGGGGCTGTGTCATCGCGTGACCTCACGTCTCGCACTTCAGGGCTGATTGACATCTGCGGCAGTGAATGGTCACCGAGCGATCGACCGGTACTTTCGCCAGGTGATGACAAGCGGGGCAACGGAATATCACCTTCATCGGCTCATATCCCTGGAACCGGTAACCTCCATCGAATGTCGGCGTGATGCCGCGATCAGCGGTCAATTCCTCGGCGTACATCTTGTCTTTCTGGTACTGCACTGCTGCCATGGTGTGGCAGCCTGCCAGCGGGGCACGCTGGTAGTCGTCTACGGCGCGCTGGTAGCCGGCTCGGTAGGCATGACGGACTGCGTTGTCGCTGCTGAGAGGGATCTTGATATTCTCATCGCAGACCAGTGCTCGCTTGGCAAGTATGTAGCCGAGTTCTTCCGGGGATACATATCCCAGGGTCTGCGTCGAGGTTGTGCGGGTGTTACCAGAGTACGTGGTGCTCATCCGGTGCGCGTTCAATGCCAGCCAGCCGGTGCCGAGGTACACTGACGCGGTGTCGGTGAGTATCTCGTTCTTGATGCGGTCTGAGAATTGAATTCCTGACCGGTGCAAGAATATGTGCATCACCTCGTGTGCGAGCACCGCGGCGGTGTCGCGGCGATCGTTGCGGTAACGCGGGTTCAGCGTGATGAAGTAATCTGGTCCGGCGCCGAGTTTGACTTCTGCCGCCGGGCTCAGTTGGCCGACAGCTCGGATTTTCTTGAACGACACGATCAACTGTACGTCCGTCATCCTGAGGTGCCGGGCTATGGCCCTCGCCATCTGCTCCGCTTCGATGATGGGATCCTGGCCGCGCAGGGTCATCCCCTGCAGGGGTGTCGAGTTCGCCGCGTAGGACTTGACGGTCGCGCCGGAAAGCTTCGCGTACAACTCACGGATCGAGTCCTGGATCACATCGATCCTCGCGAAGACGCGAGAATCGAGGAGCAGGGATTCCGGAGCCGGTGGCGTCGCAGCTGCTTGTCGTGTCCTGCGCCGCAGAAACGCCATGTCAGGTAGACGCCGTGCCTGCACCGATTCCCGCCACGCTGAGTGGAATCCCGGCACTCTGGGTAGCTTAGCGGGAGTAGCGGTGCTTGACGCCGGGCGGGAAGTACTC
>DASQVB010000145.1:0-20982 GCA_035640975.1 Pseudonocardiaceae bacterium | reverse complement strand
CTCCACGCCGGCGACCTGCTCGGATGTCGACCCGCTCATCACCAGATCAGGAGGCGAACACGCCGAGCGTGGCCCAGTCCAGGGCGAAGGTGGGCAACACCCCGAGCAGCAGGGTGATCACCACGCCGAGCGTGATCGCGGCGGTGGTGAACGCTCCCGGCACGCTCACCGTCGGGCCGTCGGGGGCGGGTTCGCTGAAGTACATCAGCACCACTACCCGAATGTAGAAGAACGCGGCCACCGCGCTGGCCACCAGCGCCACCACCACCAGCGGCGCCATCCCGTCCGCGAGCGCTGCACTGAACACCGCGAACTTGCCGGTGAAGCCACTGGTCAGCGGGATGCCCGCGAGGGCGAAGAGCAGGAAGGCGAAGACTGCGGCGGTCAACGGCGAGCGCTTGGCCAAGCCGGCCCACTGCGACAGGTGGGTGGCCTCACCGTCAGCGTCGCGAACCAGCGTGATCACACCGAATGCGGCCAGCGTGGTGAAGCCGTAGGCGAGCAGGTAGAACATCGTGCCGGACAGCCCCGCCTCGGTCAGCGCGATCGCCCCCACCAGCAGGAAGCCAGCGTGCGCCACCGAAGAGTAGGCGATCATGCGCTTGATGTCGGTCTGGGTAAGGCCCAGCACCGCGCCGATCATCATCGAGGCGATCGCAATGCCCCACAGCAGGCCGCGCCACTCCCAGCGGGTGGCCTCGAAGCCAACCGTCAGCACCCGCAGGATGGCACCGAAGGCAGCGACCTTGGTGCAGGCTGCCATGAACGCCGTCACCGGTGTCGGCGCACCCTGGTAGACGTCCGGGGTCCAGGTGTGGAAGGGCCCGACTGAGGCCTTGAACATCAGCCCGATCACCAGCAGCGCAAGCCCGCCGAACAGCAGGGTGTCCGACCGGTCGACGCCAACGGACGCCTCGGCGATCGCAGACAAAGTCACCGAGCCGGCGTAGCCGTACAGCAGCGCCACCCCGTACAGGAAAAATGCCGAGGAGAACGCTCCCAGCAGGAAGTACTTGACCGCCGCCTCCTGGGACAGCAACCGGCGGCGCCGAGCCATCCCACACATCAGGTACAGCGGCAGGCTGAGCACCTCGAGCGCGATGAACATGGTCAGCAGGTCGTTGGCGGCGGTGAAGACCATCATCCCGCCGAGTGAGAACAGGAACAGCGGGAAGACCTCGGTCTGCATCGTGGTTTCGGTCACGGTCCCCGCCGAGGTGCCAGAGGCGCCCGCTACCTGAGCTCGATCCTGTGTGGTGCCCGGACGCACCGCGGCGTCAGCGGTGATCGCACCCCCCGGTTCAACCGTCCGATCCGCGATGAGCAGCACCGCTCCCAGCCCCAGCGCCAGCAGCGTGCCCCACAGGAACAGAGCGGGGCCGTCGACGACCACCGTCCCGGCCAGCGTCACGACGTCCCCGGTGCCGCCTCGGGAGAAGGAGTAGATGTGCACGCCCAGCGCTGCACCGGCCGTCCCCAGTGCGAGCAACGACAGCGCGACCTGGGCCGACCACCGCGCCGAGCGCGGCACGAAAGCCTCCACCAGCACCGAGATGCATGCCATCCCGAGCACCACCAGCAGCGGAGCGATCGCCCCGTAATCCACCGCAGGCATCGACACCCGCGGCACCTGGCTCAGAAGCCCCCCCAGCAACTCACTGTCGAGCACTTCAGTTGCCTCCCTGCTCGACCACCGGGTCGGTCAGGCCGACCTCGGTGAGCGTGGCCCCGACCGAAGGGTTGATCACATCCAGCACCGGCTGCGGGTAGAACCCGAGCAGCAGGATGAGCGCCACCAGCGGCGCCAGCACAGCGACCTCGCGGATCGACAGATCAGGGAACCGCCCGCGCTGGCGCTGCGCCGCCACTTCCGGTGCCATCGCGGTGCCGGGGCCGCCGTCCAGCGCACCCAGTACGGCGGCGCCCCGCACCGGGCCCTGCATAACCCGTTGGTACACCCACAGCACGTACAGCGCGGCCAGGATGATCCCCGCGGTGGCGATGATCGTGTACACCGGCTGGCGGGGGAAGGACCCGACGAGCACCAAGAACTCCGACACGAACGAGTTGGTGCCGGGCAGTGCCAGCGAGGCCAGGCCGGCAATCAGCATCATCCCGGCCAGCACCGGCGCCAACGCCGCCACGCCGCCGTAGTCGGCGATCAGCCGGGAGCCGCCGCGGGCGATCAGCATGCCGATCACGATGAACAGCATCCCGGTGGCGATGCCGTGGTTGACCATGTACAGCACCGCGCCCGCCAGCCCCTGAGTAGAGAAGGCGAAGACCCCCAGCGCGATGAAACCGAAGTGCGCCACCGACGTGTAAGCCACGAACCGCTTCAGATCGGACTGGCCAACGGCGAGCAACGCGGCGTAGATGACCCCGGCGACGGCGAGCACCAGCACCAGCGGGGCCAGTACGCGCGACGCATCGGGAAACAGCGGCAGGCAGTAGCGCAGGAAACCGTAAATGGCGACCTTGTCCATCACGCCGACCAGCAACACACCGGCGCCCACCGGGGCCTCCGCACCGGCGTCGGGCAGCCAGGTGTGCAGCGGCACCAGCGGCGCCTTGATCGCGAAAGCGACGAAAAACCCGAGGAACAGCCAGATCTGGGTGCTCTGCGGGATGGTCCCGGCGATGCCGACCAGGGTGGCCCAGTCGAAAGTGCCCTGGTCCAGCCGCTGCGAGCTCACCACGAAGATGCCGATCACGCTGGCCAACATGACCAGCCCACCCAGCAGCGAGTACAGGAAGAACTTCACCGCCGCGTACTGCCGTCGCGGCCCGCCGAAGCGCCCGATGAGGAAGTACATCGGCACCAGCATGACCTCGAAGAACAGGTAGAACAGGAACACGTCGGTGGCGACGAAGACTCCGACCATCATCGACTGGGTGGCCAGTAGCAGAGCGTAGAAGCCCGCCGCGGTGCGACCCTCGGGCAGCTTCTCTGCCCAGGAGGATCCCATCACGATCGGCACCAGCACTGCAAGCAGCGCGATCATGACCAGCGCGATGCCATCGACGCCGAGCGCGAAGCGGGCTCCGAAGGCTGGAATCCACTCGGTGGACAGCAACAACTGCAGGCGCTGCCCTCCCGGTTCGTAAGCCGACCAGGCCAGCGCCGCCAGCACCAGCTCAGCCAGCGCGAACACCATGGCAGTGGACTTGGCTGCGACCGGAGCGGCGCGCATCAGGCCGACCACCACGCTGCCCACCAGGGGCAGCAGCAGTAATGCAAGCAGCAGGAAACCGCCACTTGTTACCGAACTGGTCATGAGAAGCTCACCGCCAGCAGCAAAGCGATCACCACGACCGAGCCGCCCAGCATGCCCAGCGCGTAGCTGCGCACGAAGCCGGTCTGCAGCCGGCGCAGCCGGCCCGACGTGCCGCCCAGTAGCGCCGCGGTGCCGTTGACCACCCCGTCGACGCCTTTGTTGTCGACGAATACCAGCGCCCGGGTGAGCCAGGTACCGGGCCGTGCGATGAGTGTCTCGTTGATCGCGTTGGCGTAGAGATCGGCCCGGGCGGCGGCCACCGGCAGCGAGACCCGCTGCGGCCGCTGCACCGGCACCGGTTGCCGGCCGACGACCAGCCAGGCGACCAGCGCACCCACTGCGGAGATCACCACGGTGAACAGTGGCACCAGCTCAACCGGAAACGGAGCCGCAGAATATTCGTGCACCAGTTCTCCCACCGAGGGCTCCAGCCAGTGCGCCAACCGCTCACCCGAGATCAGGAAGTAACCGGCTGCCAGCGAGCCGATCGCCAGCGGCACCATGGGCAGCCACATCACCGGTGGGGACTCATGCGGATGGTAACTGTGTCCGTCATCAGTGCTCAGGTCGCGCCAGCGCTCTGCGCCGAAGAACGTCATGAGCAGCAGCCGGGTCATGTAGAAGGCGGTGAGCCCGGCGGCCAGCATCGCCAGGCCACCGAAGGTCCAACCCTGCCAACCGCCCGCGGCGAACGCAGCCTCGATGATCGCGTCCTTGGTGTAGTAGCCGGACAGGAACGGGAACCCGACCAGTGCCAGGTAACCGGTGGCGAAGATGACGAAGGTGATCGGCAAGTGCCGCGCCAGCCCACCCATCCGGCGCATGTCGACCTCGTCACGCATCGCGTGCATGACCGAGCCCGCGCCGAGGAACAGGCCCGCCTTGAAGAAGCCGTGAGTGAGCAGGTGCGCGATACCCAGCGCGTAGCCGGCGGGGCCCAGCCCGACGGCGAGGATCATGTACCCGATCTGGCTGACCGTGGAGTAGGCCAGCACCTTCTTGATGTCGTCATAGGCGCACCCGATGATCGCCCCGATCATCAGGGTGATCACCCCGATCAGCGCGACGGCCAGCCGGCCGGTCGCGCTGAGGTCATACAGCGGGCTGCACCGGGCGATCAGGTACACCCCGGCGGTCACCATCGTCGCGGCGTGGATCAGCGCCGAGACCGGGGTCGGGCCCTCCATCGCGTCGGGCAACCAGGACTGCAGTGGGAACTGACCGGATTTGCCGCAGGCCCCAAGCAGTAGCAGCAGCGTGATCGCCAGCAGGGTGGGACCGCTGATCTCCCCGACCCGAGCGAACACCTCGGAGAACTGCACCGTGCCCAGCGACGTCCAGATCAGGAAGATCGCCAGCGCGAGGCCCACGTCGCCGACCCGGTTCATCAGGAAGGCCTTCTTCGCCGCCGTCGCAGCGCTCGGGCGGTTCTGATACCAGCCGATGAGCAGGTAGGAAGCCAGACCCACGCCTTCCCAGCCGAGATACAGCGTGACGAAGTTGTCCGCGAGCACCAGGATGAGCATCGCCACGATGAACAGGTTGAAGTACCCGAAGAACCGGCGCCGGCCAGGATCGTGACTCATGTAGCCGATCGAGTAGATGTGGATCAACCCGCCGACACCGGTGATGAGCAGTACGAAGGTCAGCGACAGCGGGTCCAGCCGCAGGCCGAAGTCGACCTGCAACGAGTTGACCGCGAACCAGGTGCCCAGGCTTAGCTCCCGGGTCCGCTCCTCGGCGCCCAGCGCGAGCCACTCGGAGAACAGCACCACGCCGTAGATGAAGGACGCGAGCACCGTCGCGCAGCCCAGCAGGTGTCCCCATGCGTTGGTCCGGCGACCACCGATGAGCAGGACCAGCGCACCAAAGGCCGGCAACGCGACAAGCAGCCACGCGTATTGCGCGGCACCAGCCGCGGGCAAGACCTCGGTCACCGCGCCCCCTTCAGCAAGTCTTTCGTGTCAACGATCGGACCGCTCGCAGGTCTCTCGTTACGATGCTTCGGCCCTGTCAAGCCGGCCTCAGTACTTGAGCAGGTTCGCGTCGTCGACCGAGGCCGACCGGCGGGTCTTGAAGATCGCCATGATGATGGCCAGACCGACAACCACCTCGGCGGCAGCCACGACCATCACGAAGAACGCCATGATCTGCCCGTCCAGGGTGCCGTTGATCCGGGAGAAGGTGATCAGGCTCAGATTCACCGCGTTGAGCATCAGCTCGATGCACATGAACACCACGACGGCGTTGCGGCGCACCAGCACGCCGGCGGCGCCGATGGTGAACAGCAGCGCCGATAGCAGCAGGTAGTAGGTGGGCGTCAAGGCTGACTCTGCCCCTCCTCGGGTCCGGTGGGTTCCACCGGCCCGCGTAGGGCGCGAGTATCAGGCTGCGCACCAGCATCGATCACGCTGCGCAGGTCGTCATCCAGACGCTCGCGGGAGGAGGTCGGCTCGAGGAGCTCGGACAGTGACTCGGGGGCGACCGAACCATCCGGCAGCAGGGCGGGGGTAGCTACCGAGTTGGCGGTGGCGAAGACACCGGGGCCCGGCAGCGGGGAGGGGCGGGTGCCGCGGATCCGGGCCTCCACCCGTTGCCGCTGGGTCGGCCTGCCCTCCTTGGTGCGCTCGGTGAACGTCAACACCATCGCGCCGACCGCGGCGCTGATCAGCAACGCCGAGGTGAGTTCGAAGGGGAACAGGTAGTCGGTGAACAGGATGCGACCGAGGTTGGCGACGTTGCCACCACTGGTGGTGTTGACCCCGATCAACCCCGCTGCGGTGACCCCGGTCAAAGCCCGGCCCAGCATCGCCACCAGGAGCGCGGCCAGCCCGATCCCGGCCAGCGCCGCGGCGACCCGCTGCCCGCGCAGCACCTCGACCACCGAGTCGACGCTTTCCTTGCCCACCAGCATCAGCACGAACAGGAACAGCATCATGATCGCGCCGGTGTAGACGATGATCTGCACAAAGCCCAGGAATGGCGCTTGTTGGACCATGTAGAGCGCGCCCAGGCACAGCATGGTCTGCGCCAACCACAGCGCCGAGTGCACCGCGTTGCGGGCGAACACCATGGCCAGCCCACCGGCCAGCGCGAGCGGACCCAGGATCCAGAACGCGACGGTTTCGCCAAGGCCGATGGTGTCGGTCGACACCGGCGTAGGCAACGGCACCGGCGGTTGCTGTGCGAGCAGGAAGCTCAGCGTGGTCACGGCTGTTCCCCGCCCACCGCGCCAGAACGTCGCTCCAGGGTCGGGCCCTGTACGTAGTAGTCCTGCTCAGTGTCACCCAGGCGCATCGGATGCGGGGGTTGCTCCATTCCCGACAGCAGCGGCGCGAGCAGATCCTCCTTGGTGTAGATGAGGTCCTGACGATTGTCGTCGGCCAACTCGTACTCGTTGGTCATCGTCAGCGAGCGGGTCGGGCAGGCCTCGATGCACAGGCCGCAGCCGATGCAGCGCAGGTAGTTGATCTGATAAATGTCGCCGTAGCGCTCCCCGGGCGAGTAACGGGCCTCGTCGGTGTTGTCCCCGCCCTCCACGTAGATCGCATCCGCCGGGCAAGCCCAGGCGCACAGCTCGCACCCCACGCACTTCTCCAGCCCGTCCGGGTGCCGGTTGAGCTGGTGTTTACCGTGAAAGCGCGGTGCGGTGATCTTCTTGACCTCGGGATACTCTTCGGTCACGACCTTCTTGAACATCGTCGAGAAGGTGACCCCGAAACCCTTGACCGGATCAAGCATTCCCATGGCCGTCCTCCTGCGTCGTCGGCGGCCCGCTTGCGGTTACTGCTGCGCGCCGGGGCGGCGGCGCCGGCACTACCAGATCCAGCGGGGGCAGCGGGTAGTTCGAGCCGGCGGTGGGCACGTCGTGGCCGCGCTGCGCTGCGCTGCGTTGCGTTGAGCTGAGTGCGACCGCGCTGGGTCCGGCAGTCCTGCGCTCGGGAAGCAGGAAAGCGACGAGCACCAGTGCACCCAGCAGGATGCCGCCGACCACGAGGATCTCGGATCCGGTGACGTCGGCGCCGCGCAGCGCCCGGACGCCGGAGACCACCACGATCCAGATCAGGCTGGCCGGCACCAGTACCTTCCAGCCCAGCTCCATGAACTTGTCATAACGCAGCCGGGGCAGGCTGCCCCGCAGCCAGACGAACACGAACAGGAAGACGAACGTCTTGCTGATGAACCACAGCGGACCCCACCAGCCGCCGTCCAGCGACCCGCCGGCCAGTGGCCACGGTGCGTGCCAGCCGCCCAGGAACAGCGTGGTCGCGAAAGCCGAGACGGTGACCATGTTGACGTACTCGGCGAGGAAGAACAGCGCGAACTTCAGCGACGAGTACTCGGTGTGGAAACCACCCACCAGCTCCGACTCCGCCTCGGGCAGGTCGAAGGGAGCGCGGTTGACCTCGCCGACCATCGCGACGACGAACACCGCGAAACTGGGGAACAGCAGGAACACGAACCACCACTGCTGCGACTGCGCGGCCACGATGTCCGCAGTGGACAGCGAGCCCGCGTACAGAATCACCGCGACGATCGACATCCCGAGGGCGATCTCGTAGGAGATCACCTGCGCGGCCGAGCGAAGCGAACCCAGCAGCGGGTAGGGCGAGCCCGACGCCCAGCCGGACAGCACGATCCCGTAGACGCCCAGCGAGGAGGCGGCGAGCACCACGAGCACCCCGACAGGCAGGTCAGTGATCTGCAGTACGGTCTCCTCGCCGAAGATCGACACCTGGCCGCCGAGCGGCATCACCGAGAACGCTGTGAACGCTGTGACGGTGGAGAGCACAGGGGCCAGGACGAACACCCAGCGGTCAGCCTGGACCGGTGTGATGTCCTCCTTGAACGCCAGCTTGAGCCCATCGGCAAGGGATTGCAGCAGCCCGAAGGGGCCGACCCGGTTCGGACCAGGCCGGTGCTGCATGCGGCCGACCACCCGGCGCTCCATCCAGATCATGAACAGGGTCATGACCATGAGGAACACGAAGATCACGACCACTTTGAGCGCGGTCAGCCACAGCGGGTCGTCGGCGAGCAGTGCCTGGGTGGGTGTCATGGCTTACCTTCCCCCGCCCCTGTAAGTGTTGTCCCCGTTTCCGGCCCGCACGGTGACCACCGCGCCATGGCCGGCACCGAGGCTGCTACGGACGGTAGCGGGTCCGGAGTTGCCCGGAATCCACACCACCCCCGCGGGCAGGTCAGCGGCCGCGGCCGGCAGTGTCACCGACCCGTGCCGGGTGGACACCGTGACCCTTCCGCCGATGTGCACCCCGAGCTCGGCAGCGGTGGCCTCGGACAGCAGCGCCACGGCGGGCCGGGCGGTGCCGGCCAGCTGCGGCTCGCCGTCCTGCATCGACCCGTTGTCCAGCAACCTGCGCCAGGTGGCCAGCAACGCCTGCCCTTCACCGGCCTCCGGCATCGGCGCCGGGGATACCGGAGCAGCGTCGGAGCGGGCACCGGAATAACTGCCGAGTGCGGTGAGGCCGGCCCATGCTGCGGCCGGGCTCTGGGTGAACAGATCGACGTCCATCTCGACGGCGAGGCTGTCCAGCACGCGGCAATCCGGCAGCGCCGCACCGATACCCGAGGTGTTGATGGTGCTGGTGAACTCGCGGCGGCGGCCCTCCCAGTCGAGGTAACTGCCGGCCTTCTCGGTCGCCGGCGCGATCGGCAGCACGACATTGGCCGCTCGAGTCACGGCCGACGCCCGCATCTCCAGGCTCACCACGAATTTGGCCTGGTTCAGGGCCTGCTCGGCCAGCCGGGGATCCGGGAGATCCGCCGGATCTACGCCACCGACGACCAGCCCGTCGAGCTGCCCGGCCGCTGCTGCGGCGAGGATACCGGCGGTATCTTGGCCAGGTTGGCTGGACAGCGTCACACCCCAGGCGCTCTCGATCTCGGCACGAGCCTGCGGGTCGGTGACCGGGCGGCCGCCGGGCAGCAGATTCGGCGCCGCACCGGCATCCAGGGCGCCTCGCTCGCCGGCTCGACGCGGGATCCAGGCGATCCGGGCCCCGGTACCAGCGGCCAACCGGGCCACCGCCGAGTACAGCCCGGATACCTCGGCGGCGCGCTCGCCGACCAGAACCACCGCCCCCGGCGCGCGCAACGCGTCGAGTGCCGGGCCCGCCAGTGCGTCCAAGGCCTGCGGCTCACCGCCGGGTGGCACCCGCAGCAGCGTGCCGCGCGTTTTGCGCACCGCGGGCGTGGTGAACTGGCCGAGGTGAAACACCGGCATGGCGCGGTCCCGGGCCGCGCGACGCAGCCGAAGGAAGACGATCGGTGACTCCTCCTCGGGCTCGAAAGCCACGCAGAGCACCCCGGGGGCACCGCTGAGGTCGTCGTAGGTCACTCCCCCGGTGTCCGGGGTGACCCCGACCACGTGCGCGGCGAGGAAGTCCAGCTCCTCGGCAGAGTGTGGCCGCGCGCGAAAGTCGATGTTGTGGGTGCCCAGCGCGACCCGGGCGAACTTCGCGTAGGCGTAGGCGTCCTCGACGGTGAGCCGGCCACCAGCAAGTACCCCGGTACCGCGAGCCCGGTTCGACAGCAGCCCGTCGGCCGCCGCCTGCAGCGCCTCAGTCCATGACGCCGGCTGCAGCTCACCGTCAGAATCCCGAACCAGCGGCCGGACGATCCGGTCCTCGGCGCTGGCATAGGGAAAGGCGAACCGGCCCTTGTCGCAGTTCCATTCCTCGTTGACCTGTGGGTCATAACCGGCGAGCCGGCGCAGCACAATGCCCCGCCGCCAGTCGGTGCGCTGCGCGCAGCCCGACGCGCAGTGCTCGCACACCCCCAGGGTGGAAACCAGGTCGAAGGGTCGGGATCGGAACCGGTAGGCGGCGCTGGTCAGCGCACCAACCGGGCAGATCTGGATGGTGTTGCCGGAGAAGTAGGACTGGAAAGGCTTGTCTGCCGCCACCCCCACCTGCTGATCCGGGCCGCGCTCCAGCATCTCGACGAACGGGTCCCCGGCGATCTGCTCGGAGAAGCGGGTGCAACGCGCGCACAGCACGCAGCGCTCCCGGTCCAGCAGCACCTCAGAGGAGATCGCGATCGGTTTGGCGAAGGTGCGTTTGGTTTCGATGAACCGCGAGTCCCCTCGGCCGCTGGACATCGCCTGGTTCTGCAGCGGGCACTCGCCGCCCTTGTCACAGACCGGGCAGTCCAGTGGGTGGTTGATCAGCAGCAATTCCATGACGCCTTGCTGCGCCTTATCGGCTACTGCCGAGGTGTGCTGGGTCTTGATGACCATGCCATCGGCCACCGTGAGGGTGCAGCTGGCTTGCGGCTTGGGCATCGGTCGCCCGCCCATCTCCGCCTCCACCAGGCACTGCCGGCAGGCACCGGCCGGATCGAGTAGCGGGTGATCACAGAACCGCGGGATGATGATGCCCAGCCGCTCGCAGGTGCGGATCACCAGCTCGCCCTTGGGGGCGTCGACCTCGCGGCCGTCGATGGTCAGCCGGACATGCCCCTCAGGAACGGCACCCGGCGAGTCAGTGTCCTGCTTTGCCAGCGTCATCGGTGCGACTCCGCTAACTGGATCTGCGGGGCGAGTTTGGCCTGCTGATCTGACCTACCGAATCCGGGTTGCTTGGCGCACAGGTCCAGGAACTCCGGCCGGAAGTACTTGATCGCGCTCATGATCGGGCTGGCAGCCCCGTCACCCAGTGCGCAGAACGACCGGCCCAGGATGTTGTCACAGATGTCCAGCATGGTGTCCACATCCGATGGCGTGCCCTCATGGCGCTGCATCCGCTCCAGGATCTGGACCAGCCAGTAGGTTCCTTCCCGGCACGGGGTGCACTTGCCGCAGGACTCGTGCTTGTAGAACTCGGTCCACTTCAGCACCGCCCACGGCACGCTCACCGTCTGGTTGAACACCATGATCGCGGTAGTGCCCAGCATGGAACCGGCTTCGGCGGCGCCCTCGAAGTCCAGTGGGACGTCGAGGTGATCGGCGGTGAGCAGCGGGGTGGACGACCCGCCCGGTGTCCAGAACTTCAGCTGACCACCCTTCATCCCACCGGCCATGTCCAGCAACTCACGCAGCGTGATGCCCAGTGGGGCCTCGTACTGGCCTGGCCGCTGCACGTGCCCAGAGATCGAGTAGATCTTGGGACCGGGCGACTTCTCGCAGCCCATCTGGCGAAACCAGTCCGATCCTCCGTTGACGATGTAGGGGACGCTGCAGATCGTCTCGACGTTGTTCACCACGGTGGGTGCGGCGTAGAGCCCGGAGGTGGCCGGGAAAGGCGGCTTGAGCCGGGGCTGGCCACGCCGGCCCTCCAGCGAGTCCAGCAGCGCGGTTTCCTCGCCGCAGATGTAGGCGCCGGCACCGGCGTGAATGATGATGTCGAGGTCGAATCCGGAGCCGAGGATGTCCTTGCCCAGATACCCGGCCTGGTAGGCCTCGGTGACGGCCTGCTGCAGCCTGCGGTTGCAGTGCAACATCTCGCCGCGCACGTAGATGTAGCACTCGTGTGCGCGGATCGCGTAGCTGGTGATGATGCAGCCTTCGATCAGCGAATGCGGGTCGGCCATCATCAACGGTACGTCCTTGCAGGTGCCCGGCTCACCCTCATCGGCGTTGATCACCAGATACTTGGGTTTGGCCGCCGGACCTGCCGGCTGCTCACCCGGCTTGGGCTGGGGAATGAAGCTCCACTTCAGCCCGGTCGGAAAACCCGCGCCACCGCGTCCCCGCAGGCCCGAGTCTTTGATCAGTTGGATGAGCTGATCGGGATGGGCGGCCAGCGCAGTACGCAGCGCGGTGTAGCCCTCAAGCTGGGTGTAGGTGTCGAAGGTCCAGGACTGGGGTGACAGCCACCGCCGGGTCAGCACCGGGGTGAGCGTCCGCTCGGTCACGGCTCCTCCTGGATTGGTCACTTCTTGTCCGGAACTGTGGGCAGCGGGGCGTGGTCCGGCATCGAAGGCGCCTGCCAGCCCTTCTCCTCCGCAAGCCGGTTACCGGCCAGCGTCTCCGTCGCTGCCGACGGCCCGTCCACGGCGGCCCGCATCTCCTGCGGCTCACCGAAGAAGCCGGCCAGCGCGAGCTCGGCGGTCCGCCAGTCGGTCAACGGTGCACCACGGGTCGGTGCGGGGCGGTCCCCGCGGTGCAGCGCATCCACCAACGCCACAGCCGACTCCGGGGTCTGGTTGTCATAAAACTCGTAGTTCACCTGCAGCACCGGCGCCAGGTCACAGGCAGCCAAGCATTCGGCGTGCTCCAGGGTGATCGAGCCTTTCGAGCCGGGATTGCCGGCGGTCTCCTCGTGACCGATCCCGAGCCGCTTACGCAGCCTGGCGTAGATCTCGTCGCCGCCCAGCGCCGCGCACAGCGTGTTGGTGCAGACGCTGACCAGGTGCTCGCCACCGGGCTTGCGCTTGTACATCGTGTAGAAGGTGGCCACCGCGCTGACCTCGGCGGTGGTGATCTCCAGCAGCTGCGCGCAGAACACGATCCCGGCCTGGCTGACGTGCCCCTCCACGCTCTGTACCAGGTGCAGCATGGGCAGCAGCGCCGACCGTGGCTGCGGGTAGCGCGCGATGATCTCTCGGGCCCGTTGCCAGGTCTGCTCATCGAACACGCTGGTGTCCACCCGCAGCGGCCGCTCCACCGGCACGTCCTGCACCGTGGACCACGTCGTCGGCGCAGTCTGAGCCGCGGCTTGCGACGCATCCACCGGTCGTGCGGTGAACGCGGGAGTGTGAGCTGCACTGGAGGCGGCGTTGTGGGGAGAGCTCATCGGTCCACGCCTCCCATCACCGGGTCTATCGACGCCACCGCGGCGATGACGTCGGCCACCAGACCACCCTCGGACATCGCCGGCATGGACTGCAGGTTGACGAAGCTGGGGTCCCGGACGTGCACTCGTAACGGCCTGGTCCCACCGTCGGAGACCAGGTGATAACCCAGCTCACCGCGGGGTGACTCCACCGCGACGTAGGCCTGGCCCGGTGGCACCCTGAATCCCTCCGTGACCAGCTTGAAGTGGTGGATCAGCGCTTCCATGGACTGCCCCATGATCTTGCGCACATACTCCAGCGAGTTACCCATCCCGTCGGCGCCGATGGTCAGCTGGGCCGGCCAGGCGATCTTGGCGTCCTCCACCATCACCGGACCGGGTTCCAGCTTGTCCAGGCATTGCGCGACGATCCCGAGCGACTGGTGGATCTCCTCCACCCGCAGCAGGTAGCGCGCGTAGCAGTCGGCGTCGGTGGAGGTGGGGACTTCGAAGTCGTACTCCTCGTAACCGCAGTAGGGCTCGACCTTGCGCAGGTCCCACTCCAGCCCCGCGCAGCGCAGGATCGGGCCGGTGATGCCCAGTTGCAGGCAGCCGTCCAGCGGCAGGTAACCCACCTTGTGCAGGCGCTGTTTCCAGATCGGCTGCCCGGTGAGCAGCTTGTCGTAGTCGGGCAGCCGGGAGTCCATCACCTTCAGGAAGTCCCGGATCTTGGTCTCAGAACCCTCGGGCAGGTCCTGGGCGACACCGCCGGGCCGGATGAACGCATGGTTCATCCGCAGACCGGTGAGGAACTCCAGCAGATGCAGGACCTCCTCACGCTCCCGGAACCCCGCGGTCATCCCGGTCAGCGCACCGAGCTCCATCCCGCCGGTAGCGATCGCCACCAGGTGCGAGCTGACCCGGTTGAGCTCCATGAGCAGCACCCGGATCACCTGCGCACGGCGCGGAGCGGTGATCCCGAGCAGCTTCTCGGTTGCCAGGCAGTAACCGGCCTCGTTGAACAGCGGCGCCAGGTAATCCATCCGAGTCACGAAGGTGACGCCCTGAGTCCAGTTGCGGTACTCGCAGTTCTTCTCGATACCGGTGTGCAGGTAGCCGATCACCGAACGGGCCTGGGCGACGGTCTCGCCCTCCAACTCCAGCACCAGCCGCAACACACCATGTGTGGAGGGATGCTGTGGCCCCATGTTGATGACGATGCGTTCGTCGTGCTTCCAGTCCTCGATCAGGCTGTCCCAGTCACCACCAGTGACGGTGTACACCCGACCCTCGGTGGTTTCCCGCGAGGTGGCGTAAGGATCAGAGAGGGTCGTGTCGCCTGCCCCGGTGTCGCTGGCGGTTCCGCTGGCGACCGTGTGCGCCGGTTCGGTGGGTCTGCTCATGAATACCCCCTCCGCTGGTCGGGCGGGGGTATCTCGGCACCCTTGTACTCCACCGGGATCCCACCGAGCGGGTAGTCCTTGCGCTGCGGGTGGCCGTCCCAGTCATCGGGCATCAGGATGCGGGTCAGCGCCGGGTGGCCGTCGAAGACGATGCCGAACATGTCCCAGGCCTCCCGCTCGTGCCAATCAGCGGTCGGGTAGACCTCGACCACACTGGGCACGTGGGCATCCTCGACGTCGACGGCGACCTCCAGCCGGATCCGCCGCCGGTAGGTCATCGAGGTCAGGTGGTAGACCGCATGTAGCCGCTGCGCGACCTCGGTGCCGTAGTCCACCCCGGAGACCGAACTGCACAGCTCGAACCGCAGCGCCGGATCGTCGCGCAGGGTGCGGCACAGCGCGACCAGATGCTCCCGTCGCAGGTAATAGGTGATCTCCCCACGATCGACCGTGACCTGCTGGATCGCTTCAGCAGGTATGCCGCGCTCCTGCATCGCGGCCAGCAGCTCGTCGGTCACTTCGTCGAACCATCCACCGTAGGGCCGCTGCGCAGCCGGCGGTACGTAGGCCGGTAACCGCAGCCCGCCATACCCGGAGGTGTCCCCGGAACCGCGGATACCGAACATGCCCTGCCGGGCCCGCCCGGCGACCACCCCACCGCGAGCCTCGTGCTCGGCCTGCTGCGCTGAGCTCCTCTCGGCCGAGCTGTACTGGCCGACCTCGACGTCCTTGTCGGTCATGCCGCTCACTGCTTCCGAGCTTCGATGACCTGGGACCGGCCGGTTCCGGATGGCTTGGGGTCCTTCTGCGGGCCATAACGCACCGAGGAGGGCACCATCTCGGTGCGCTGACCCGCTTTCAACGCGGCGCGTTTCGGTCCGAGCGGCTCATCCATGATCTTGGCGTGCAGCTTGAGGATCGCGTCGATGAGCATCTCCGGCCGCGGTGGGCAGCCGGGCAGGTACATGTCGACCGGGACGACGTGGTCCACACCCTGCACGATCGCGTAGTTGTTGAACATCCCACCGCTGGAGGCACAAACTCCCATCGCGAGCACCCAGCGGGGCTCGGGCATCTGGTCATAGATCTGGCGCAACACCGGAGCCATCTTGTTGCTCACCCGGCCGGCCACGATCATCAGATCAGCTTGGCGCGGGGAGGCCCGGAAAACCTCCATCCCGAAGCGGGCCAGGTCATAACGGGGTGCCCCGGTGGTCATCATCTCGATCGCGCAGCAGGCCAGCCCGAAGGTGGCCGGCCACAGCGACGACTTGCGCGTCCAGTTGACCAGTTTCTCCACGCTGGTCAACAAGATTCCGCTGGGCAGCTTCTCTTCGATACCCATGATCAGTTCCAGTCCAGCCCGCCACGCCGCCACACGTAGGCGTAGGCGAAGCCGAGCGTCACGATGAACAGGGCGACCTCCACCAGGCCGAAGAGTCCCAGCGAGTCCGCTGCCACTGCAAAGGGGTACAAGAAGACCATCTCGATGTCGAACAGGATGAACAGCATCGCGGTGAGGTAGTAGGCCACCGGCATCCGTCCGGCCCCCACCACCGGTTGCGGCGACGGCTCGATGCCGCACTCGTAGGCGTCGAGCTTTGCCCTGTTGTACCGGCGCGGCCCGACATAGGGAGCCACGGCTATCGAAAAAACCGCAAACCCCCCCGCCAGCACGAGCATCAGCACCAGGGGAACGTAGGGCTGCAGCACTGCCGTCCCGTCCTTCCCGTCTCATGAACGTCCCGCACCTACCCTACGTGCGAACCGGTCACGCGCTGCCCTGAGGCTAACCTAAAATCCGGCCTCAATCAGGCGTTTCTGCCGTTGGAGGGTGTCGTCGATCACGCGCTGGGCGCCAGCCGGGTCATCGCTGTGATCACCCGATCCATCGCGTCGCCCTCCCGGCTGTCGTAGAGGTTGGCCAGCAGTTTGAGCAGGAAACGCATCAGCGTCGCCCGTGGCAAGGCATGGCGGGTCGCGGCTCGCATCACTGCCGGATGGCCGATCAACCGACTGAACGCGGTCCCCAACCGGAAGTAGCCCCCCAACTCCTCGCGCAGTGCAACAGGGTAGCGCTGCAGCGCCCGCTCCTGAGCCGGTCCGACCGGGCGCGCCATCGCCTGGACCGCACACTCCGCGGCCAGCCCAGCGGACTCCATCGCATAGGCGATGCCCTCGCCGTTGAACGGATTCACCATGCCACCGGCGTCGCCGACCAGCAGCAGACCTTCGCGGTAGTGCGGGATGCGGTTGAAGCCCATCGGTAGCGCCGCGCCGGCGACCTTGCCGGTGGCATTGCCCTCCCGGAAGCCCCACTCCTGCGGCGTGCCGTCCAGCCAGGACCGCAGCAGCGCCCGGTAGTCGGTCTTGCCGTAAGCCTTGGAGGTCGACAGGATTCCCAGTCCGACGTTGGACGTCCCGTCGCCCATGCCGAAGATCCAGCCGTATCCGGGTAGCAGCTTGGGCTGGCGGGGATCGGTGTGATCCCACAGCTCCAGGTGGCTTTCCAGGAAGTCGTCATTGGTGCGGGGGCTGGTGTAGTAGCGACGCACCGCGACACCCATCGGCCGGTCCGTGCGCTTGTCCATCCCCAGGCTCAACGCGAGCCGGGCGCTGACCCCATCGCAGGCCAGGGTAAGTGGGGCGCGGTAGGTCACCGGCTGCTTGTCCGGACCCTGCCGCCCGCGCACGCCGGTGACCCGTCCCGTGCGCTCGTCGGTGATCGCCTCGGTGACCGTGTTGCACTCGTGCAGCCGGGCGCCGGCCTTCTCGGCGTGCCGGACCAGCATCTCGTCGAAGTCCAGCCGCTGGCGGACCGCGCCGTAGGGCGGGAAACTGGCCAGGTCAGGCCAGGGCAGCTCGATCGTCACTCCGCCGCCCACCACCCGCAGGCCCCGGTTGTGCAGCCAGCCTGCCTCGGTGCTGGTGTCGATGCCCAGGTCGATCAATTGCTTGACGCCGCGCGGGGTCAGGCCGTCGCCACACACCTTGTCTCGGGGAAAGGTCGACTTCTCCAGCAGCAGCACGTCCAGCCCGGCCCGGGCCAGGTACGTCGCGGCCGTCGAGCCTGCCGGTCCGGCCCCCACCACGATGACGTCCGCGGCGTTGTCACTGGCGCCCACTCGGCTGACCATCGACGCTCCTCGAGTGTTCAGTTGATCCCTTGATCCATCGGGCTCCCCAGACCCTCGAGTGTATGCGCCAGGCTCTGCGCTTCCCGAACTCAACAGCAGAGCTGCTCACGGCGTCCTCAACAGCTCTGCTGTTGAACTCGGGAAGCTTTAGGGCGGTCCAGGAACCGCGGGCGCCGGTTTGGTCGCTCGATGCAGGGCGACGATGCCGCCGGTGAGGTCGAGCCACTCGACGTCGGTCCAGCCTGCGGCGGCCACCCGCTCGGCAAGTCCGCGCTGGTCGGGCCACGCCTGGATGGACTCGGCGAGGTAGACGTAGGCCTCCGGGTTGCTGCTCACCCGCCGCGCGACTGCCGGCAGCGCGCCCATCAGGTACTCCAGGTACACCGTGCGAAACGGCTGCCAGGTGGGGGTGGAGAACTCGCAGACCACCAGCAGGCCACCGGGCCGGGTGACCCGAGCGAACTCGATCAGCGCGGCGTCGGGGTCGGCAACGTTGCGAAGGCCGAAGGAGATCGTGACCGTGTCGAACACGCCGTCGGCGAAAGGCAGGGCCAGCGCGTCGGCCCCGACCAGCGGGACCTTGCGGTGCCGGCCGGCGCGGAGCATGCCCAGCGAGAAGTCGGCGGCCACACACCACGCCCCGGCGCGGGCGAACTCGATGGTGGACACCGCGGTACCCGCAGCCACGTCGAGCACCCGCTGCCCCGGTTCGGCACCAACGGCGACCCGGGTGCATCGCCGCCACCACCGATCTTGACCGAACGACAGCACGGTGTTGGTCAGGTCATAGCGGCGGGCCACCCCGTCGAACATCGCAGCGACGTCGCGAGGATCCTTGTCCAGCCCGGCTCTTGGCACAGCGCTCACCCTACGGTTTGCGGATCTTCAAGTACCGCCAACACCCAGTGGGGAGGTCGCTAACCGCTGCCAACCCGGCGGCGCAACCACCAGACGACTGGCGCGACGAGCACCCACAGCACAGCCAAGGTGATCGCCGCAGGCACCACACCAGTTGTCCAGGTCCGCCCGGCGACCCGCACCTGCTCGGGATCGGCGCTGTCGTACTCCACCCGCACCAGCTGCCCCACCTGCAGTCCCGACGGGTAGGCCAAGCCCTCCTCAGGGCTGTACACCTGGCCGTCAGGTACGGCGAACTGCACCAGTGTCCGCACCGGGGTCACCGCCAGCACCTGGGCCGTGGCGTGGCCGGTGCGGGTGTTGATCTCGGCGTCGTCCAGGGCCGCCCCCGCCAGCGCTAGCACAACAAGCCCGGTCAGCACCCCGGCCGCGGCGAGCACTACCCACGACCTGCGCCTTCGGCCAAGGTCGTGGGTCCCGGTCAGCGCAGCGGTCACCCGGCCGAGAGTAGCCGCCGTGGCCCTCGATCGACGCGCAGCCGCGGCACTCGCTGAGCCCTAATACGCTGGCGGCGTGACCACCGCTCCGCTGACCGACCGGCTGGTCGTGCGTTCGCATCTGGTGCAGAGCGGTGTCGACCTGCTCGACCTGCTGCCCTCCCCACGGGGGGCACTGTCCTGGGTGCAGGCCGGTGAGGGATTGGTGGCCTGGGGCGAGGTAGCGCGGGTGTGCACCGAGGGGCCGCACCGCTTCGCCCGCGCGCAGGACTGGTGGCAGTCCTTCTGCGCGCAGCTGGACACCTACGACGAAGTGGACCTGCCCGGCAGCGGCCCGGTCGCCTTCGCCAGTTTCGCCTTCGACGACTCGCCGGGCAGTTCGGTGCTGGTGGTTCCGCGGGTCGTGGTAGGCAGGCGAAACGGGTTGACCTGGGTCACCGAGTTCGAGACCGGCACCGTGACCGGACCCGTGATACCGGTGCGCCGCCCTCGAGGTCTGTGCTACTTCGACGGTGAACTGCCGGTGACCGCGTGGCGCGATGCGGTGGCCCGCGCAGTGTGCCGGATGCGCGACGGGTCGGTGCCGGCGAAGGTGGTGCTGGCGCACGACCTGCTCGCAGTCGCCGACGAGCCGCTGGATCCCCGGTTCCTGCTGCACGGGCTGGCCGCCAGATACCCATCCTGCTGGACGTTCGCGGTAGACCATCTGGTGGGCGCGACCCCGGAGCTGCTGCTGCGCCGACGGGGCACCGAGGTGCTCTCGCGGGTGCTGGCCGGGACGACCTGGCCGCATGACAGCACAGACACCGAGGCGCTGGCCGCTGAGCTACTCGGCTCGGCGAAGGACCGCGACGAGCACCGCTACGCGGTGGACTCGCTAGCCCAGGAACTGCGGCCGTTCTGCACCGACCTGCAGGTCCCCACCGCGCCCAGCGTCCTGCAGCTGCGCAACGTACTGCACCTGGCCACTGAGGTCCGCGGGGTGCTGCACCCCGCGGGACCGCCGCTGCTCACCTTGGCCGACGCGCTGCATCCCACCGCCGCCGTAGGCGGCACCCCCACCCCCGCCGCGGTCAGCGCGATCGGCGAACTGGAGGCGATGGACCGCGGGCGCTATGCCGGCCCGGTGGGCTGGGTCGACGCCGCCGGGGACGGCGAACTGGGCATCGCACTGCGGTGCGCGCAGGTTGCAGGCCGGTTCGCCCGGTTGTTCGCCGGCTGCGGGATCGTGGCCGGCTCGGACCCCGACTCCGAGGTTGCCGAGGCCGCCGCCAAGTTGGTCCCCATCCGCGACGCCCTGGAAGGAGTCGACTGACACCAGGCGTCAGCTGGGTGGTGAGGATGGGCGGCTGGGGGTGAACAACCAGGCTTGGGCGACGTCGTCCACCTGCTCGTTGGAAACTCGCTCAAGAACGGTCAGGAAGTCCTGCACCGTTCCGTTGCCACCGCGCCGCTCGGTGGCCCAGGTGCGCAGCGCAGCGAAGAAGTCCTCGTCGCCCACCTCCACGCGCAGCGCCTGCAGTGCCATCGCGCCGCGCGTGTACACAGGTCCGCTCAACACGTTAGCGGCGCCCGGATCACCCGGTGGGGTCCGCCAGTACTCGGTACCAGCGGGTCGCCGCTGGTAAGTCAGTTCTGCCATTCGTTGGGCGCTGAGGCCGCCGGTACGTTCCGAGTACAGCCATTCGGCGTAGGTGGCGAAGCCCTCGTTGAGCCAGATGTCGCTCCAGCGGCTCACCGAGACACTGTCCCCGAACCACTGGTGGGCCATCTCGTGCACCACCACCCCGACGTCCGGTTTGCCGCCGCCCCAGAACACCGGCCCGTAGACCGGGCGAGTCTGGTTCTCCAACGCGAAGCCTTGAGTGGGAGCGTCAGGCACCACGCCGCCGATGTTGGTGAACGGGTAGGGACCGAAGATCCCGGAGAGGAATCTGGTGATCTCGGGCGTCCGCTCCACCGACGCCCGCGCGGCCTCAGCGACCTGCGGATCGAGGCCCCGGGCGTAAGCCGCCAGGTACGGACCGAACTCGGTGTCCCGCCGGACCAGGTCATACTGTCCGATCGCCACGAAC
>DASQVB010000144.1:0-2466 GCA_035640975.1 Pseudonocardiaceae bacterium | reverse complement strand
GCGGTGGTGCTGACCTTGGGCAGCACCGAGCCAGGTTCCGCGGTCAGCGCCCAACTCACCGCCCGGCCGAGGTCCCGGGACAGATCACCGGACCGGGTCAGCACTTGCAAACCAACCAGTGTCGTACCGTCGGGCCGCACGATCGCCGCGGCGGCCGTCGGCAGCACGGTGGCCACCGTGATGTCTCGCCCGGTGGGTTGGGCCAGCGGTAAGGGCGCGGTTGCCGATGGCACGAACTCGCGCAGCGCGACGAGCTGGCGCTCCGCTGCGAGCCCCGCGAAGGGACGGCTGACGATGATGTCCTGGGCGCCGCCCGGGTCACCGTGGCAGGCCTTGTACCTCTTGCCGGAGCCGCAGGGGCAGGACTGGCGGGGGTTGTACTCGCCGGCGGTGGTCCGGCGGGCTTTCGTCTTGGTCACGCTGGCCACGCTATCGCGTGGCCAGCGTGACCTCGTGAGTGCATAACAGTGTTCCCGCACCCAATGCCACTCACGGGTGGGTGCCATCAGGCACCCGCACCACCACCATTCGGCGGGTGGCGATCAGGTTTGCCGGGCTGAGCAACCGGGTGAGCCTGCGTACCACGACGATCGTGGCGATTGCGACACCCGCGGCCACCAGGTCGGTTGCCGCGTGCAGCAGCACGCCGTCGGCACGGGCCTGCACTCCGTCGCGCAGATTCCACAGCATGGTGACAGCCACCAGTACCAGCCCGGCCACCCAGATCGCCCACCATCCGAGGACCAGCCGAGAAGGGTGCGGTCGGCGGCCTGGATCCCTACCCAGTGCCGCGTGCTCCAGCTCCGCGAGCACCGCACCCGGCACCAGCAGGTTCACCCCTGGCACCAGGACGCCGGCGACCAGTTGCCAGGGCCGCCGGGCCGGCGTGACATTGACGGCCCGGGCCGCGACCGTGCAGGCCCGGATAAGCCACCCCACCGTCACCGCGCCGGCCAGGATCCCGGCAAGCAGCGAGATAACCCCACCGGTGATCACCAACGCATCGCTGGCGTGCAGCGGCCCGGCGGCTACCGCGTCGGTGCGGCTGGCCAGCAGCAATGCGTAACGCCATAACTCGGCACCGGCAGTGGCCAGCATCAGCAGGGCGGTCAACCCGAGCAGTGGGACCGCCGTAGCGGCCAGCCCACGCATCTGTTCCACGGAGCTCACCGCGGGCCCGATCTCCGGTGCCGGCCATCGCCAGCCCAGCCGGGAAAAACCCCAGCGTGGTGGCATGGGATAGGACGGCGGACCGGTGTAGCGGGGCTGGCTGGGCATCGCCGGCCCTACAGCACCCTCGGTGCCGTGCTCGACTCGGCCACCATCGGACGGCCGGCAGCTGCCCAGGCGCGCATGCCGCCGTCGACGTTCACCGCGTCCCACCCCGCCTGCGCGAGGTAAGCGGTGACCCGTGCCGACCGCGCCCCGGAACGGCACACCACGTGTACCGGGCGGTCAGGAAAGGTGCTGGCAAGCTCGTCGATCCGCTGCGGTACCTGCCCCATCGGTACGTGCACCGCCCCAGGCGCATGCCCAGCGGCCCACTCGTCATTCTCGCGTACGTCGAGCAGCACAGCGCTGGCAGGCACGTTGGACACGGACACGGCCGGAACCGGGGACGTCATGGCCAAATCCTGCCACAGTGACATCTACGCCACTGTGAAAGCTAGGAGCCAGCGCAGCGGCGGTCAGGTTCAGCCGTCCTTCACCAGTGCCTTCTCGGCGCCGGCTCCGGTCAACGCCCGCACCTCCATCTCGGCGTACTTCGCGTCGTCCGCCTCGTCCTTGCTCAGTACGGTGCCGAGGTAGCCGAGCAGGAAGGACAGTGGCACCGAAACCAGGGCGGGATTCTTCAGCGGGAAGATCGCAAAGTCCAGGCTGGGGAACATCGCTCCCGTGCTGCCGGAGACCGCCGGTGACAAGATGATCAGCACCACGCAGCTGATCAGGCCGCCGTACATGCTCCACAGCACGCCACTGGTGTTGAACCGCTTCCAGAACAGTGAGTACAGAATGGTCGGCAGGTTCGCCGAGGCAGCTACCGCGAAAGCCAGTGCCACCAGGAAAGCGACGTTCTGGCCTAGTGCGAAGATGCCGCCCAGAATCGCCAGTGCGCCGATGACGCATGCGGTGATGCGGGCGACCCGCACCTCGCTGTCCGGCTCGAGGTCGCCGTGCTTCATCACGTTGGCGTAGACGTCGTGCGCGAAGGACGCCGACGCAGTGATCGTCAGCCCAGCGACCACAGCGAGGATGGTGGCGAAGGCCACCGCGGAGATGAAGCCGAGCAGCAGCTCCCCGCCCAGCTGGTAGGCCAGTAGCGGGGCTGCCGAGTTCTCCTCACCGGGCATGTTGGCGATCCGCTGCGGGCCGCCCTCCACGAGTGCCGCCGCGCCGTAGCCGATGACCAGCGAGAACAGGTAGAAGACACCGATCAGCCAGATCGCCCACACGACCGTACGGCGG
>DASQVB010000143.1:0-6482 GCA_035640975.1 Pseudonocardiaceae bacterium | reverse complement strand
TACCTGAAATCCTGCGGCCATCCACGCCTTGGCCTGGACACGGGCGGGCGAATTACTCCACCAGCCACGCTGGGCCGACGCCGACTTCGGGAGTCCTCCGGTGACCATCTGGTCGATCTCGAAGAAGCCAACGTTGACCCGATCACCGCCGTGCGAAGCGAGGTAGTCGAATAGCGGCCGGTACTTCCCGGTGACCCGCGCCGCGGTTGCCACCTCGACCGCCGATGCCGGAGACGCACCGTTCTCGGGTAGCACGGATGTATCCGCAGCCGGACGGTTCGGCGACCCAGCTTCAGGAGCGGGGCCGAGCATCTGTCGACATGCGGTCACCACCATCCGGCCGTACGTACGGTTGCTCACGGCGCCGATCGCCGCGCCGATGCCGAACGGCAGGACCTTGCTGATCGCCAGGGCCCACCGCTTGGTGCGGTACCTCGCGGCCAACCACCGGCGCACCCTGTTGCCGCTGTCGGCCAACCCTGGTCGACCGCTACCGAAGAGGATGGACAGCAGCAGCATCCGCCGCCGTTCGATGTCGTGCACGGCCATGCCGTGAATGTCAGCGACGGCCAGCGTGAACAATGCGGTGGCCTCCAGAAACGCGGCCGCCTCGGCAGCGATGAGCTTGCGTGCCACCTTGGATCTGGACCCAGGCGTGGCGGCGGCCGCTCCCGCGGCTGCCCCGGCGCAGGCCACCGTGGCCAGGTACTGCTTCTCGAGCGCTGCGATGATGTCAGCCGGCTCGGCGCCGGGATGGCGGCGACGTACCCGTTGCACATGGTTGGCCACCACTGAGTATTGGAACCCAATGGCCCTGTCGATGCTGTCGGCCAGCCGCACGTCCACCTCCAGTTCGGAGCCGGTGGC
Source organism: Pseudonocardiaceae bacterium (assembly GCA_035640975.1). Lineage (GTDB taxonomy): Bacteria > Actinomycetota > Actinomycetes > Mycobacteriales > Pseudonocardiaceae. The sequence continues at coordinate 5,615 of DASQVB010000143.1, read as the reverse complement.
TAGCCGACGTTAGCCCGCCACGCACCGTGAACACCGCCCGGGCACCGCCGGATTATGTGCGTCAGCGTGTCCTCCGACGTCGCACTACGCTTGCTGGTGTGGACCCGCTGCTGACGGCGCGCCCCTTCATGGCTTTCGGGCTGTCCCACGGTGTGGTGATCGTCGTGCTCGCCGCGGTGGCGGCGGCACTCATCGCCCTGGGCCGGCGGTACCGCGGCACGCCAACCGAACTGCCGCTGAGCCGGGCGATTGCGGTGGTCTTCGCTGCGTTCCTGGTGCCGGTGGAGGTCTACTGGCTGTTGCCCGGGCAGGAAGGGATGATCCATTCGCTGCCGCTGTCGCTGTGTGACCTGGCGGCGATGGCTACGTTGTGGGCGCTGTGGTCGCATTCCCCGACGGCGTTCGCGCTGACCTACTATTGGGGTCTAACGCTCACCTCGCAGGCTTTTCTCAGCCCGGAGCTCAATGGTCCGGACTTCCCGTCGCTGCAGTTCCTGTCGTTTTTCGGCATGCACTGCCTGGTGCTGTGGGCTGCGATCTACCTGACCTGGGGAGCGGGGCTGCGACCGGGCTGGCGCAGTTACCGCATTGCGCTGCTCGTCACGGTCGGCTGGGTGGCGGTGATGCTCGTCTTCAACTACGTCGCGGGAACCAACTACGGCTTTCTCAACGCCAAGCCGACCGCGACGTCCCTGCTGGACCTGCTGGGCCCCTGGCCCTGGTACATCCTCTCCGCCCTAGCCCTCGGCGCCACCTTCTGGGCCCTCATCACCTACCCATGGACGCGGCGAGCGCATGCACCGGGCTCAGCGGGGTTACGGACGGCCAAATTACCCCGTTGAGCCCGGTGCATGCGTCGACGGGGCAGGATGAGGGTGTGGGTGATGATCCGTTGGAGCGGCTGCGGGGGATCTGTTTGGGGCTGCCTGAGACGACCGAGCGGCTCAGCCATGGTGAGCCGACCTTTTTCGTCCGGGACAAGAAAGTGTTCGTCAGCTACGCCGACCACCATCACAATGATCGGCTCAGCTTCTGGTGTCACGCTCCCGCTGGTGCCCAGCAGGCGCTGGTGGAAGCTGATCCGCAGCGTTTCTTCCGGCCACCCTGCGTGGGCGGGCGCGGCTGGATCGGGTGTACCTCTACGTGGAACGCGACGAGGCCTTCTGGCAGGAAGTCGCCGAACTGGTCGAGGACGCCTATCGAATGGTCGCACCGCGCCGCCTGCTCGACCGGTTGGTGCCGCGCGGTCAGGTCCGTAGCGGCGTATCGCTGCCGGCCACCCCCGCGGTCAAGACCTCGGCCGTTCGCCGGACCCGGGGATCGCGCTGAAACTCCTCCAAGGTCACTGGCAGCGGCAATCGCCAGTTCGGGTACTCGTCGATGGTGCCGGGCAGGTTGGGCTGGCGTACCTCACCCACCACGTCGTAGGGCGAGGCCAGCAGCAGCTGGCACGGCGTGCGGGCCAGCAATGCGTGCATCGCCACCACGATGTCGTCTTCGGTCTCGTCGCCTCCAAGTAGACCCTCGGTGCGCAGCAGACTGATGAACTCCGCGCGTTCAGTTCGCGCCTGGGCCCACTCTGCGGCTTCATCGTTGAGCAGTCCCAGCACCGCGCGCGCCCGCACATGCTCCCCGCGTAGAAAGCCGACCGCGGTGGGCAGGTCGTGGGTGGAGATACTGGCTGCGGCGCGTTGCGGCCACTGCCGTGGAGCAAGCAGCGGCTGACCGGTGGCGTCCTCGTCGCGGGCGAACCACAACACCGTGCAGCCCAGCATCCGCTGCGCCGCCAACGTCTCGGTGACCTCTGACTCCACAGTGCCCAGGTCCTCGCCCACCACCACCGCCCCGGCGCGGTGCGCCTCCAATGCCAGCGCGGCGAGCATCGCCGTGGCGTCGTAGCGCACGTAGGTGCCCTCTGCCGGAGACGCCCCCGGCGGCACCCACCACAGCCGCCACAGGCCGGCGACGTGGTCGATGCGCAACCCATCGGCATGCGCGAGCACGGCGCGCAACATGTCGCGGTATGCGGCGTACCCGGTGGCAGCCAGCCGGTCCGGGCGCCACGGTGGCAGCCCCCAGTCTTGTCCCTGCTGGTTGAACAGATCCGGCGGCGCGCCAACGGTCACTCCGGTGGCGAGCACGTCCTGCAGGGCCCAGGCGTCGGCGCCTTCCGGGCTCACCCCGACGGCGAGGTCGTGCACCACTCCGATAGCCATCTCGCGGGCGGTGTTGCGGGTAGTGGCCAGTTGCTCGGTGCACTGCTGCTGTACCCAGGCGTGAAATGCCAGCCGCTGCGGGTCCGCGTTCGCCGTCGAGGGGTGCCGCAGCTCACTGGGCCAGCGTGACCAGCGTGGACCGTGCTGCTCAGCGAGTGCGCAGAAGGTGGCGAAGTCGCGTAACCCGTCCGACAGCACCGGGCACGGCCTTCCCTCGGCTTGCCAGAGCAGCTCCAACGCGGCCCGCTTGGCCTGCCAGACGGCGTCATAGTCGATCCGCTCGTTCCCCGAGTCGCTGCCCGACTCGGCCCCCCCAGATCGGACCCACATGGCGTCCACGTCGGCCCGTAATGCCGGATCCGTGCGGCGGTAGGCGTCGATGTCGGCGATGCGCAGGTACAGCGGGTTGACGAAGCGGCGGCTGGACGGGCTGTACGGCGACTGCTGAACTGGATGCGTCGGAGTCACCGCGTGCAGGGGATTGACCAGCACCGCGCCTCCGCCGTGCGCGGTAGCCGTCCAGGCGATGAACTCGCGCAAGTCGCCGAGGTCCCCGATGCCCCACGACTGTGCCGAGCGTAGGGCGTAGAGCTGCAACATCCAGCCCCAGGTGCGCGGCGGCTCGGGCAGCGTCGGCGGGGCCACCAGCACGGTGGTGTGCTGGCCGGCACTGGTCAGCGAGTACCAACCGGGCGCAAGATCGGCCGGAAGCGCCCCCGTGACCGCTATTTCAGTGCCGTGCTCATCACTGAGTACACCGGGAACGCCGACTTCCCGGCGCTGGCCCTGGCGCAGCACCACGGTGCCCGGCAGCGCGGGTTCCCGGGCCACTGCCAGCGCGTCCCGAACCTGCGCCGAGGTGTCGGCAGCGACGCCCAGCAGAGCGAGCACTCGACGCACCACGTCAGCGTCGACGTCGATCCGGCGGCGCTGGGCGTCCCGGTACCAGGTCGCGACGCCGTGTGCAGCGGCAAGCTCTTCGAGGGCGGTGTCCATGCTGCCATTCTGACCTTGCCTGGCCGGCGACGCTCTACGTGCTGGCCCGGACGTCGCTACGGTGGGGCGGCATCGCGCCTGATCTCGATCCAGCCGCTGCAGGCGCTACCAGCGGGAGACAGACATGACTGAGATTTCACAGCGTTACGCAAGGCTGGCGGACGCCTTCGCGGCGAAGATCGCCGCGGTGCCCGACGACCGGTGGGCATGCCCATCGCCGTGCGAAGGCTGGACCGCCCGTGACGTGGTGCGTCATGTGATCGACTCCCAGGAAATGTTCCTCGGCATGGTGGGACGCACATTGGGCGACATCCCGTCGGTCGACGACGACCCGCTTGGAGCGTGGACGGCAGCCCGGTCGTTGGTTCAGCGAGATCTGGAGAACCTGGAGAACACAGAACGCGCATCGGCCCAGTACGAAGGATTCGCCGGGTCGACAACGTTAGAAACAGCCGTCGAACACTTCCTGTGCTTCGACCTTGTCGTTCACGCGTGGGACCTTGCCCGCGCCACAGGTCTCGATGACCGGATCGACCCAGACGACATCGTTCGCGTCTGGCGCCAGGCAGAAACATTCGGTGACGCGCTGCGTGGCCCGCAGACATTCGGACCGCCAGTCGAGCCGCCGTCTGGTACCGACGAGCAGGGCAGGCTCATCGCCTTCCTCGGCCGCCACCCGTAAGCAGAGTTCCCGCGTGGAGTCCTTCTGCTCGACGCTTCTTGCGACACTGGTTCTGTGGAAGATCCGGTACGGCTGAGGGTCGCATTTCCGTGTCAGCATGAAGGCTGTCAGCGCATAGCGGCGATCGTCGAAGTGATCCGGCGGGGACAGCTTTACGTCGACGAGGAGCAGGACGTCCTCTACCGGATCTTTCCCGAGGCCCAGGGCACATTGCGGATCAGCGGTTTCCTGCCGTACACGAGTTTCTCCACTCAGGTGAACAACGTGGCCGCGACCACCGGGGCGGTCCAAGTCACCGACGCGGCGGCGTTGCACGCTATGGACCGGACCTGGGTCCCGTTCTACTGCCGGCACTGCGACCGTTCATTCTGCGGCGAGCACTGGAACCTGGAGCCCACCTTCGACTGGGGCTTCGACTTCTACTCAGGTACGTGCCCGGCCGGGCACGCGCACTTCATCGACCACTGTTGATCTTAGGAGCTCGGCACGGGCCGATCCTCGGCCAGTGCCGTGAACAGCTGACCGGCTGCCTGGCGGTCCCACAGCACTCCCGAGGAGCCGTCGCGCATCGTGCCGAAGCCGGCGATCGGCACCGTAGTGGTCACCGCATCCCCACCGGACAGCGAGCGCATCGCCCACCCCAGCCTGGCCAGGTTCCACAGGTGGTCGCCGTTGTCGATGGTGATCACGTCTGGGGCGCCGGCTGCCAGCGGACCGATCCGCAACGGGTTGAGCAACACGGCCGGGCTACTCGCCTGAGCCATCAACGCGCCGAGAAACTCCCGCTGGCGTACCACCCGGTCCAGATCGGCACGTGGCGACTGCCGGGTTCGCACGTAACCCAGTGCCTGCGGCCCGTCGAATGTCTGGCAGCCGGCTGAGATGTCCAGCCCGGCCAGCGGGTCGGAGATCGACTCGGTGGGGCACATCTGCACGCCGCCGACGTCGTCGACGAGACGGGCGAAGCCGTCGAACCCGATCTCGGCATAGTGATCCACATGCAAGCCGGTGACTGTCTCCACGGTCTGCACCAGCAGGCTGGGTCCCCCGACTGCGAAGGCAGCGTTGAGTTTGAGGCGACCCTGGCCAGGGACCGGAACCGAGGAATCCCGAGGGAGGCTGACCAGCGTCGGGGCACCGCCGCTGAGCAGCGCGGGGATATGCAACAACATGATGGTGTCGGTGCGCTGGCCGCCTGCCGCCGCCTCATCGCCGGTAGCCAACCGGGCGGCTTGGTCGGAGCTCAGACCGGCCCGGCTGTCCGATCCGACGATCAGCCAGTTGGTCCCTGAGGTGCCGCCGAGCCGTCCGGAATAGTCGGCCAGCGCATCAACCCGCTGCAGCGACTGCTCGACGTACCCGGCGATACCAAGAGTCACCACCAGCAGCAGGCCCAGGACCAGGCCCAGCTTGCGACCGGGACGCCGGCGCCGGCGAAGTGATGCCGGTGATGGTGGCGCCGGACGGCGCTGAGCGGGCCAACGCTGGTTGGGCCTGATCACTTGGGTCGGCGGAGGCGGACCGGCCCGGGAGGTCGGGATGTGCTGTGGCCGCTGTGGCCGTCTTGCTCTCGGAGGTGTTGCTCTCGGCGGAAGGTAATAGCCGGGGGGCGGCGGACGCCCGGAACGGTCCCGCCGGGGCGGCTCCTGGTAACTCACCGTTGCCTCCTGCCGATCGGCTCCCCCGACGGGTATTGCGGCGAGGATAGCCGGGCTAGGGCC
>DASQVB010000142.1:0-23099 GCA_035640975.1 Pseudonocardiaceae bacterium | reverse complement strand
ACATCGTGCCCGACGGTAGGAACACCGCGGCCGGCTTGCCGAGCAGCGTGGCGACCCGCTCGCACAGGACGTTGACGGTGGGATCCTCGCCCCGCTGCTCATCACCCACCTTCGCCGACGCCATGGCCGTGCGCATCGCTTTGACCGGCCGGGTCTGGGTGTCGGAGTACAGGTTGATCAGTGTCTGGATCGCGTCCTCCCTATCAGTCGATCGGCAGCGCTGGGGCTGGGTGGTGCAGCCGTCCGGCCGCGACTACCAACTCCGGGCCGCGATGTTCTGAAGTGGGTTGCGGGCCAGGACGAGCAGGTCGGCGGCGAGACCGGCGGCGAGCTGCCCGGTGGTGTTCGCGAGCCCGAGAGCATCGGCAGTGTCCACGGTAGCCATCTCGATGATTCGCTCGGCGGTGAAGTTTCACTGCGTGAAGCCCTGCAGCGCGGCGGGAAGTTGTCGAAGGGCGCCATCCCGGCGTCGGTACCGGTGATCAGGCGAATCCCCGCTCGGCCAGCCATCCCACCCTGCCGACGATCTGTTGAGCGCGCTCGGCACCGAAGCGTGCGGCCATCGGGCGCCAGTTGTTGGCGTTTGCAGTGCACACCGCGATCCCGACCGCCACGATGTCACCGGCGATCTTCTCATCGGGCTGGAAGGCTCCTCCCGGTCCCGACAGCCAGGTGCAGTGCTCGATGGTGTCGACACCAGCATCCACCGCGGCTCGGATGCTGCTGGTGCCATGAGCGTGCGCCGCGACGGGCAGCCCGAGCTGGTGTGCCTCCTCGACGATGACCCTCAATTCTTCCGCGGTGAATTGCGGCTCCCACATGTCCGCTCCGCCCGGCGTCATGCTTCCACCGGAGGCGATCACCTTGATGACATCGGCGCCGGCGGCGGCGTTGCGCCGCACCTGTTCCCGGATCTGTTCGGGTCCGTCAACCTCGCCACCGAGGAACCAGCAGTGCCCACCCGGCGGCGATCGCGTCGCGGAGCGCAATCGTCAGGCCGGCCCGGTCGCCCAGGTCGCGAGCGGTGGTGACCCCGCAGTCGAGCAGCTGACGGGCGTGTCCCGCCATTGCCAGCGCGATCTCAGCTGCTTCTCTGTTATCGGTGAGCCGCTCCAGGCGATGAGGCCCCGGATCGAACGCCAGGTGGACGTGGGCGTTGATCAACCCGGGAATGATCGTGGCCTCCGGGTAGGCCAGTTCGGTGGCATCAGGCGCCGCCGCACAGATGTCGTCGCGGGAGCCGACCGCGACGATCGAGCTGTCCTCGAGAAGAACTGCCCCGCGATGGAACCGATGCCCCGCGGGACCCGGAAGTACTTGGCTTGCAGATATGGCGAGCTGCATATAGCGGCATGTTACAGTGACGCTGTCACGACAGTTTTACTGTCACATCGGGGAAGGGTCGCTTGTGGCCGACGAGCTCACCATCGCCGAGCTGGCCGCCCGCACCGGGATCAGCGTGCGGACCATCCGCTTCTACGCCGGGATGGGTTTGATCCCGCCGCCGGCGGTGCGGGGTCGGCTGGGGCTGTATGACGAGCGGCACGTGGCCCGCCTTGAGCTCGTCCGCGACCTGCAAGGCTTGGGTTTCACGCTGGCCGCGATCGAGGGCTATCTCGCGCGGATCCCGCCAGACCGCTCTCCCGAGGATCTCGCGCTGCATCGCGCATTGCTGGCTCCGTGGCTCCCCGAGGAGCCCGAGACGGTGAATCGCACCGAGCTTGACATCAAGGCCGGGCGCACCCTGGACGATGAGGAGCTGGCCCGGCTGGTCACGCTGGGGGTACTGCGGCGCGACGGAGTCGAGACGTGGACGCTGACCAGTCCGGACATGCTGAACTACGGGCTGAGCCTGCTCGGCGCCGAGATGGACTTCGATGTCCAGCTGGCCGCCAAGCAGATCATCGAACGGCACACCAACGCGCTGGCCACCGAATTAGTGACGTTGTTCCACGACACGGTGTTGCGCGAGTACCGCGAGCGCGGCCGGCCACCGGAGTTGCGCCAACGGTTACTGGCCCTGCTGGAGCGGCTCAAGCCGATCACCGTCGACGGGGTCGTGACCAATTTCCAGCTCGCGATCAACCGCGCGATCCGTGAATCTGTTCCCGCCGGCGCCGCAACTGCTATCCCGAAAATCCGGAGCGAGTCATGACTGAAGCATTTCTCTACGAGGCGCTGCGCACCCCCCGGGGCAAGGGCAAGCGCAATGGCGCGCTGCACGGCGTCAAGCCCGTCTCCCTGATCACCGGATTGATCGACGAGCTGCGCCGCCGCCACCCGAGCCTGGACCCGGCGCGGATCGACGACATCGTGCTTGGAGTGGTCACCCCCGTCGGCGACCAGGGTGGCGACATCCCGCGCGCCGCGGCGCTGGCTGCCGGGCTGCCCGACACCGTCGCTGGACTGCAGCTCAACCGGTTCTGTGCCTCGGGTCTGGAAGCGGTCAACCTCGGTGCGATGAAGGTCCGCTCCGGCTGGGAGGACCTGGTGCTCACCGGCGGCGTCGAGTCGATGTCCCGGGTGCCGATGGGCTCCGACGGTGGTGCTATCGCGATGGACCCGGAGACCGCCTACGGCATCGGCTTCGTCCCGCAAGGCATCAGCGCCGACCTGATCGCCACCATCGAGGGCTTTTCCCGTGGCGACGTCGACTCCTACGCCCTGGAATCCCAGCATCGCGCCGCCAAGGCCTGGAGCAACGGGTACTTCGCGCGGTCGGTGGTCGGAGTCCGGGACCGCAACGGCGCGGTCGTGCTGGAGCGCGACGAGCACCTGCGCCCGGACGCCACCCTGGAAGGCCTCGGCGCGCTCAAGCCGTCCTTCGCCGAACTCGGTGAGCAGGCCGGATTCGACGCCGTCGCACTGCAGCGCTACCACTGGCTGGAACGCATCGAACACGTTCACCACGCCGGCAACTCCTCGGGAATCGTGGACGGCGCGGCACTGGTGCTGGTCGGTTCCGAGCAGGTCGGACAGGACCTGGGGCTGACCCCGCGGGCCCGGATCGTGGCCGGTGCGATCACCGGCGAAGAACCGACGATCATGCTCACCGGTCCGGCACCGGCGACCCGCAAGGCGCTGGCCAAGGCCGGTATGACCATGGACCAGATCGACCTGGTCGAGCTCAACGAGGCCTTCGCCGCGGTCGTGCTGCGCTTCATGCGCGAAATGGAGGTGCCGCACGACAAGCTCAACGTCAACGGTGGCGCAATCGCCATGGGACACCCGCTGGGCGCCACCGGTGCGATGATCCTGGGCACCCTGATCGACGAGCTGGAGCGCCGTGACCTGCGCTACGGCCTGGCCACGCTATGCGTCGGCGGGGGCATGGGCATCGCCACCATCATCGAGCGGCTGTGACAAGGGGAGCAGGGATGATTCGCTGGGATGGCGACGCCGACGGCATCGTCACGTTGACTTTAGACGATCCAGGCAAGTCGGCGAACACGATGAACGAACGCTACGTCGCGTCGATGGGCGAGACCCTGGACCGCCTGGAGGCCGAGCGAGACTCGATCACCGGGCTCATCCTCACCTCGGCGAAGAAGACCTTCGTCGCCGGCGCTGACCTCAATGCGCTGCGTGACATCACACCGGACAGCGCCCGCGAGTTCGGCGCCCACCTCGCACTGATCAAGGGCCAGCTCCGGCGGCTGGAGACACTGGGCAAGCCGGTCGTCGCCGCCATTAACGGTGCTGCCCTGGGCGGTGGCCTGGAGATCACGCTGGCCTGCCACCACCGGATCGCGCTGGACGCCCCCGGCTCGAAGATCGGGTTCCCCGAAGTGACCCTGGGGATCCTGCCGGGCCTCGGCGGGGTGGTCCGCACGGTGCGGATGCTGGGCCTGGCCACCGCGCTGACCCAGCTGCTGTTGCAGGGCCAGCAGGTATCCCCGGCGCGGGCCAAGGAGATCGGCATCGTCGACGAGGTCGTCGCCAGCCCGCAGGAGATGTTCGCCAAGGCCCGGGAGTGGATCGCGGCGAACCCGCAGGCGCAGCAGCCCTGGGAGGCCAAGGGCTACCAGATTCCCGGTGGAACGCCAGCGACCCCGGCGTTGGCCCAGCTGCTGCCCGCATTCCCGGCCTCGCTGCGCAAACAACTCAAGGGCGCACCGATGCCGGCGCCGCACCACATCCTGTGCGCCGCGGTCGAGGGCGCGCAGGTCGACGTGGACACAGCGCTGCAGATCGAGGGCCGCTACTTCATGGACCTGGCCACCGGTCAGGTCGCCAAGAACATGATCAAAGCGTTTTTCTTCGACCTGCAGTACATCAACAAGGGCGGCAGCCGGCCCGACGGGTACCCCCAGCGCACCTTCAGCAAGGTCGGTGTGCTCGGCGCGGGCATGATGGGCGCCGGCATCGCCTACTCCTGCGCCCGCGCGGGCATGGACGTCGTGCTCAAGGACACCGACCTCGCAGCGGCGAGCCGGGGCAAGAGCTATTCCGCCAGGCTGCTGGACAAGGCCGTGTCCCTGGGTAGATCCACCCCAGACCAGCGCGAGGAAATGCTGGCCAGGATCATTCCAACCGCCCGCGTGGAAGATCTCAAAGGCTGCGATCTGGTGATCGAGGCGGTGTTCGAGGACCCAGCGGTGAAAAAGAAGGTGTTCGCAGAAATCGTCGACGTGGTCAATCCGGATGCCCTGCTGTGCTCGAACACCTCGACACTGCCGATTACCGATCTAGCGTCAGCAGTCGACCGCCCGGCCGACTTCCTGGGTCTGCACTTCTTCTCGCCGGTGGACAAGATGCCGCTGGTGGAGATCGTCCGCGGGCAGCAGACGTCGGACGCGGCGCTCGCGGCGGCGATCGACGTGGTACAGCAGATCCGCAAGACCCCGATCGTCGTCAACGACAGCCGCGGCTTTTTCACCAGCCGGGTGATCGGCACCTTCATCAACGAGGGGGTGGCCATGCTCGCCGAGGGCGCGGCCCCGGCATCCATCGAGCAGGCCAGCGCCCAGGCCGGTTACCCGGCACCGGTGTTGCAACTGGTTGACGAACTGACGTTGACCCTGATGCGCAAGATCCGGGAGGAGACCAGGCGTGGCGTCGAGGCAGCCGGCGGCACCTGGACCCCACATCCGGCCGACGCGATCGTTGACCGGATGGTGCTGGACTTCGAACGCCCGGGGCGTTCCGGCGGTGCGGGTTTCTACGACTACGCCGACGGCCGGCGCACCCGGCTGTGGCCCGGCCTGGCCGAGCACTTCGGCCCATCCCGTCCGGATGCGATCCCTTTTGGCGACATGAAGGAACGGATGTTGTTCGCCGAGGCGCTGGAGACCGCGAAATGCTTCGACGAGGGCGTCATCACCTCGGTTCCCGATGCCAACATCGGCTCCATCATGGGTATCGGCTTCCCGCCGTGGACCGGTGGCGTGGTGCAGTTCATGACCGGCTACCCCGGCGGCCTGCCCGGCTTCGTCGCCCGCGCTCAGGAACTAGCCGATCGCTACGGCCCCCGCTTCACCCCACCCGCCTCCCTGCTCACCAAATCCCCCTCCGACTAGTACTCCTCGTCTCCCCCGCGCGATATGGATGCGTGTCGTCGCTAAGACGCGCCTTGCGGTAACGACAAGCATCCATGTGTCACGTCGAGGATCGGGATAGCGTGACGGCGTGAGTCCCAGCGCGGGTGGCGGTGACGCAGAGGCTGCGGTGCCTTACCCCTTGCGGGTGGCAGCGGCGGTGTCCTGGCGCGTGCTGGTGGTGCTGGGGTTGGCCGTGGTGGTGGGTTATGTGGTGGTCGCCCTGCGGGTGGTAGTGATCCCGGTAGCGGTGGCGTTGTTGTTGACCGCGCTGCTGGGGCCGGTGGTGGACTGGTTGACCGAACGGCGGCTGCCCCGGGGCCTTGCCACCGGGGTGGTGGTGATCGCTGGATTGTCGGCGATCTGTGGGTTGCTGGCGTTCGTGATCCAGGCTTTCGTGACGGGATTGCCCGCACTGCAAATTCAGGTCACTGGCGGCCTTCAGCAGATCCGGATGTGGTTGCAGGATCCGCCCTTCGGCCTGCCACCGGTTGACGTGCAGAACGTGCTGGATTCAGCGAGCCGGTCGTTGGTTGCTAACCGGAATGCGATCACGTCAGGTGCATTGTCCACCGCATACACCCTGGGGCAGTACCTGGCCGGTGCCGCGCTGGCGTTGTTCACGCTGATCTATTTCCTGCACAGCGGCAGGTCGATGTGGCGCTTTGCGTTGCAAGGGGTGCCGCGCTGGGCCCGGGGCCGGTTCAATGTCGCCGGCCAGCGTGGCTTTGCGTCGCTGGTGGGATTCATCCGGGCCACCGTGGTGGTGGCGGTGGTGGATGCGGTGGGGATCGGGATGGGGTTGGTGGCAGTGGGTGCCCCGCTGGTGGTGCCGTTGGCGGCGCTGACGTTTCTGGCGGCTTTCATCCCGGTGATCGGTGCGGTGGTGTCAGGGGTGGTCGCCGTGCTGGTGGTGTTGGTGGCCAAGGGTGTGGTGCCGGCGCTGATCGTGCTGGGGGTGGTGATCGCGGTGCAGCAGTTGGAGGGCAATGTGTTGCAGCCGCTGCTGATGGGTCGCGCTGTCCAGCTCAACGGGGTGGCGGTGGTGCTAGCCGTCGCGGTGGGCTCGGTGCTGGCCGGTATTGCTGGTGCGCTACTGGCGGTGCCGCTGCTGGCCATGCTCAACTCCGGGGCCCGGGCGCTGGTCAGCAAGGACGGCGAGTCGATACACCGCTCCACCCAGCCGGCCGATGCCCCGGTGGACCCGCTCATCGCGCGGCCCGCTGATCAGCCGGGCACACCACGGCATACCGACCGCGGTGGGGACCGTCGGTGAAGCCCGCCGACCTTGCTCAGGCTCGGGACCGCACGATCCCCGACGTGCTGCCCGGAACCGGCGACCCCCCGCTACAGGTGCTGTTCTGCGGGATCAACCCCGGCTTGGTCTCCGCCGCCACCGGCCATCACTTCGCCCGGCCGGGCAACCGGTTCTGGCCGACGCTGCACAGCGCCGGGTTCACCCCCCGACGATTGCGGCCCGACGAGCAGTACCTGTTGCCGACGCTCGGGCTGGGGATCACCAACATCGCGTCCCGGGCCACCGCCCGCGCCGACGAACTGAGCCCAGCGGAACTGGTGGCAGGCGGCGAGCGACTCCAGGACCTCGTGCGTGAGCTGCGTCCGGTTGCCCTGGGTGTCGTCGGCATCACCGCCTACCGGGTGGCATTCTCCGCACCGCGCGCCATGGTCGGACCGCAGCCCGCCGCCCTGGGCCCCACCTTGGTGTGGGCGCTGCCCAATCCCAGCGGCCTCAACGCGCACTGGTCGCTGCCGGCGATGGTGGACGAGTTCACCCGCTTCAGGGATGCGCTGTCTGATCCGTTCAAGACATCCGGCCGCCAGCGACCCTAGGGTCGCCGACCATGGGCATTGACGCGCAACTGGATGTGATCGGACTGGTGGTGGCCGACATGGCCGCCTCACTGGCGTTCTATCGGCGGCTGGGGCTGGATATCCCACCCGACGCCGACGGGGCGCCGCACGTGGAGGTCGCGTTGCCGGGTGGGCTGCGGCTGTTATGGGACACCGAGGACACCATCCGGTCGTTCGTCCCGGACTGGAAGGCGGGCAACGGTGCCAGCCGCACCAGCCTGGCGTTCCGGCTGCCCGATCCGGCTGCGGTGGACGCCGCTTACGCCGAGCTGACCGCGGCCGGCTACCACGGCGAGCACCCACCATGGGACGCCTTCTGGGGCCAGCGCTACGCCGTGGTGCACGACCCCGATGGCCTCCCCGTCGACCTCTTCACCCCCCTCCCCGGCGTGTCCGGCTGACCTGCATGGTGTGTCCGGCTGACATGTCCCCTGTGTCGGGCGGGTATGCACGCTGGCCCGCGATCAGCTGACCCAGCGGTACTCCGGCCAGCGCACGCACCTCCCGGGCCAGGTGCGCCTGATCGGCATAGCCGGCCCGGGCTGCCGTGGCCACAAAGGACACTCCCTGCCCGGCGACCCGCAGCGCCAGGCGGAACCGGAGGATGCGGCGCAGCACCGAGGGGCCGTAGCCGAACACGTCTCGGCACCGCCGGTGCAGTGTGCGCTCGGTCCAGCCCAGCGCGGCCGCTGTTGCCGCCACACTGGACCCGGTCTGCAGCTGGCTGAGCACCGCACTCAGCGCGAGGTCCGGCTCGGTGACCCGAGCGGCGACCACAGCCGCGAGCCCGACGGCCGGGTTGGACACCTCGGCGATCCGCTGCGAAACCGTGGTGCCCGGCCAGAGATCCTCAAGGTGGAGCCGCTGGTCGCGCAGCGCCCATGCGGGCACCCCGAGCACACCGGGGGCGGCGCCGGGGCGAAACCGAAGTCCAGTTACCACTTGGCGTGAACCCATGGTGGTGAGAAACGCTCGGGTATCCGGACCGGCGACGTGCACCGCGCCATTCATCCAGATCAAGTCCATGCAGCCGTCGGGCAACACCCGTAGCTGCCGGGTCGCGGTTGTCTCGTTGCGCCACACGCAGGCCACCACCCCGGCCAGCCCGGTCGGAGCGGGATGCTCCCGGTAGCTACTCAACATCCCCACTCTCCCTGTCCCTGGCGGTGTCCCGGGCACCGGCGGCGGATATGGACACAAGGGTCAGTGCGGATAGCTCGTTGCATCCTGGCATGATCCGCGGCCATGCCGGCCGCCACCGACATCATGACCCCCCTGTGGCGGGGAGTGGTGGTGTTACGCATCGTCACAGCCGCGTTCGCCATCGCGGCGATCATCGTGCATCACGACGGCTACGCCCGGCCGAACCTTGGCTGGGCGGTACTGGTCGGCATCGCGATCTGGACCATCCTGACGTGCCTGGCTTACAGCTATGACGCCACCCGCCGGATTCTCGTCATCGGGCTTGACCTGCTGGTGACCTTGACGTTAATGGGCTCCTCAGTGCTGGTCCTGTCCCCCGAGCAGCTCGGCGAGGCCACCCAGCGGACTCCGCTGCTCACCACGGTGTGGGCCTGCGGACCGGTGGTCGCCGCCGCGGTGCACGCTGGCTGGGTCACGGGGACACTGTTCGGTGCTGCCGTGTCGATCGCCGATATCTGGGTGCGCGGATTCTTCAGCACCGACCTCGCCCGCGACACAATTTTGCTGGTCGGAACCGGTTTTGTGCTGGGCCTAGTCGCGACGGCAGCTCGCCGGGCGACCGAGCAGCTGCGCAGCGCGTCCCGCGCCGAGGCGGCCACCGCCGAACGGGAACGGTTGGCCCGGTCCGTCCACGACAGCGTCGTGCAGGTGCTGGCCCGGGTGCGGACTCAAGGTGGCCACCTCGACGGCGAAGCCGGTGAACTGGCCCGGTTGGCTGGGGAGCAGGAGATCGCACTGCGCTCCTTGTTCCACGCCGTGGCGCCGGGCGCCACCGGTGAGCGGGATCTGGCGGCTGCGCTGCAGCAACTGGCCAGCTCGCGGGTCGAGGTCTCGGTGCCCGCAACTGTGGTGCCGATGGCGGCCAGCGACGTCGATGAGCTGGTCGCCGTCGTTCGTGAGGCGCTGGTCAACACCGCCCGGCACGGCGGTCCGGAAGCGAAGTCGTGGGTGCTGATGGAGGATCTCGGCGAGGAAGTGGTGGTTACCGTTCGTGACGACGGTCCCGGTGTCAAGGACGGTCAGCTCGCCGCCGCAGAAGCGGACGGCCGGATGGGAGTGTCGCGCTCGATCCGCGGCCGGGTGGCCGATCTGGGCGGCACCCTGGCCTTGGAGACAGCTCCCGGTCAGGGCACTGAATGGGAGGTACGGCTACCCCGCGTCCGACTGGGCGTGCTGCAGTGAGGGTCCGGGTCATGGTGGTGGACGACCATCCGATGTGGCGCGCCGGAGTGGCCCGAGACCTCGGCGAGCGGGGTTTTGACGTGGTTGCTACCGCGGCGGACGGAGCGGCTGCGCTACGCATCGTCCCGGCCGCCAGTCCGGATGTCGTCTTGATGGACCTGCACTTCGTCACCGGCGGACCGTCTGGCGCGGAGACCACCCGGTGCATCATCGACGCCTGGCCCGATATCCGAGTGCTGGTGCTGTCCGCCTCCGGCGAGCACGCTGATGTGCTGGCTGCAGTGAAGGCAGGTGCATCGGGGTACCTGGTGAAGTCCGCGTCGGTGGAGGAACTGGTCGAGGCCGTGCGCCGGACCGCCGAGGGAGAGGTGGTGTTCAGCGCCGGCCTCGCCGGCTTGGTGCTCGGCGAGTACCGCCGCATGACACTGGACCCTCGAGTGGACTTGCCGCAGCTCACCGAGCGTGAGACCGAGGTGCTGCGGCAGGTGGCCAAGGGGCGTACTGCCCGGGAGATCGCCGCCCAACTAGGAATCAGTCACCGCACTGTGGAGAACCACGTGCAGTCCACCTTGGGCAAACTGCAATTGCACAACCGGGTTGAGCTAGCCTGCTACGCGATCGAGCACGGCCTCGCCGACCGGTAGGCGGCTCTTCAAGAACCGCCAAACCCCGTGTTGATCATCTTAAACCCATGCCAACCCACCGTTAAGTGCTCAGCTAGCCAGCATCGAACAGCGCGAACGTTGGTAGCCGTTACGGGCCGTCCCAACGGGGGTTGGCGGTACTTGAAGAGCCACCAACCAAGGGGCTCGGCGTGATCAGCGGGTGCTTCGGCTCAGTTGGGACCGTACCGCTCGGCGGTTTTAACGCGAACGCAGTAGCTCGAATCGCTTTACGCGACGGCTCATAAGCTGATTAGCTGCTTGCCGAACGGGGTACCAAATAATCGCGCGCGTTCGGGTGGAGATCTGCCTGAGCGCGGGTACGTCGGCGTCCGATGACGGGGTGGCTCAGATGGCGACTCAATCAGATGGCACGAACGATCGCGCTGAGCTGCGGGAACCAGATTCCACCACTCGACGTGGATATCCCGGGGATCGAGAGTATAACATGCCCGGCCCCCTTTTACTAGAAACTCATTATCAGGGCCATACCCTGGTGGTGCGACCGGTGGGAGATCTGACTCCTGAATCTCACGCGCGGCTGCGGGATGGCCTGCTCAAGTATGCGGCAGAGGAACCGCCGGAGATTGTGGTCGACCTGGCCAATATGCGAGTGGCGATCGCGTCGTTGTTGACGGTTTTCCCCACCGTGCGCAACCGCATCAACGACTGGCCCGGGGTGCCGCTGGTGCTGGCCGGGGCGCGGCAACCGTTACGCACGCTGCTCGACACCAGTGCCGTACCGCGGCTGGTCCCGACCTATCCCAGCGTTGGCGAAGCGCTCCAGGCACTTGAGGCGGCACCCCGCCGTCGTCGGTGTCAGGTGGAGCTGACCTGCGATCCGGCCAGTGCGCAGTTGGTCCGGCGACTGGTCAAGCAGACCTCGCATGAGTGGAGGGTGCCGGGAACGGTCGTCGATGCCGCAGTGGTGGTGGCCTCGGAGCTGACTGACAACATGGTCTATCACGCGCGTTCGGACGGCTGGTTGCGCCTGGAGCTGCGCGGCAACAGGTTCACCGTCGCGGTGGCCGACGCAGACACGCGGCCACCACAGCTACGCGTGCCTGGTCAGCGCGGTGTCGGCGGCCGCGGCCTCGTACTCGTCGACAAGTTGAGCCGGACCTGGGGCACCGCGCCTCAGTCTTCCGGCGGCAAGGTGGTGTGGGCGCTGTTGACCGTTCCACCCGCTAGGCGCCCGGCTCGATAGGCTCGGGTCCAGTAGGCGCCCGGGCCTGGTAGCACGGGCAAGTGTCAGGGTTGCCTGACAAGGGGTTCTCCCCCGGTGTCGGGAGTCGTATCGTCCATGGTGGAGCCCGTCTCCGGCCCGTACGGGCCGTGTATAGGGACCGCCGACCGGGTATCAGGGGGGGCTGGGGGGTGCCCGGTCGGCGGCCAGTACGCACTGATGACCTCGTGCGTGCACCCACCGATTGCACGTGGACCACCACCGTCGAACCACCACCGTCGAACCGCAAAAACGTCCCGGTACGCTGGCGCACCCGGTGCAACCGGGAGTACTCGCAGAGACGGTGGTTTCAACGTGGAGTTCGAGCTTGAGCGGGATGCGTTCGCCGAGGCGGTCGCGTGGACGGCGCGAGGCTTGCCGACCCGGCCCGTCGTCCCGGTCACCGCGGGCGTGGTGCTCGAGGTAACCGATGGTGCGATGATCGTCTCCGGATTCGACTTCGAGGTGCTCAACCGCATCGAAGTACCCGTCACCGACAAGGCTGCTGGACGAGTCCTGGTGTCCGGCCGGTTGCTCGCCGAGATCGCCCGGGCACTGCCGCCCAAGGACGTGCGGGTGGCCGTTGAGGGAAACCGGTTGGCGGTCCGTTGTGGCTCAGCCCGATTCAACCTGCCGCTGTTGCATGTCGAGGACTACCCAGCGGTGCCAGAACTGCCCGCCACTTCGGGCAAGGTGCGCGGTGACGTCTTTGCCACCGCGGTTTCCCAGGTCACCGCAGCGGCCAGCAGGGACGAGACGTTGCCCATGCTCACCGGAGTACGCATGGAGATCGGTTCCGACGCGCTCACCTTCGCCGCGACCGACCGGTACCGCCTCGCTGAACGGCGTATCCCATGGACACCGTCGCCCAGCGGCACGGCCCCCGACGCGTCAATGCTCGACCCTGCAAGCAGGTCTTCGGAGTCAATGCTCGACCCTGCAAACAGGTCTTCGGTCATCGTTCCGGCCAAGACGCTCGCGGATGCCGCCAAGTCCCTCGGCTCGGCCAGTGAGGTGCTGCTGTCGATGGGCAACGCCGCCGACGCGGGTTTCCTCGGTTTCTCCGCGGGTGGACGCCAGACGCTGACCCGGCTGCTGGACGGTGAGTTCGTCAAGTTCGCTTCACTGTGGCCCACTGAGGTCACCACCACCGTGGAGGTGGAGGTCAGCCAGTTCGTGGCGGCCCTCAAGCGGGTGTCGCTGGTTGCCCAGCGCTTCGCGCCAGTCCGTCTGGCCTTCGCCGAGGGCTCCGTGCAGCTGTCCGCGGAAGCCGACGACGAATCCAGTGCCGAAGAGGAACTCGAAGTCGGTATCACCGGTGAACCACTGACCATCGGATTCAACGCTGGATACCTGCTCGACGGGCTCAGCGGGGTCACCACTCCGCGAGCGACGCTGTCGTTCACCACGCCGTCGCGTCCCACCGTCATCTCCTCGTTGACCGGCCTCGATGCAGATGAACCGGATAATGGGGACGGCTCCTACCGCTATCTCGTCATGTCGATGCGGCTGCGCGGCTAGTCGCGGCGACCTGCACGTCGCGCACCGTGCAGCCCGACAGTGTCCGCGGCACCGGCAGTCGCGCCAGTCGGGCCGCGCTGAACGACTTCACCCCGAGGACCGCTGCGGCGAGCACGGTCGCCGCCACCGGGGACTCGGTGATCAGCCACAGCAACACCACCGCACCGGTGTTCGTGGCCTTCGCCGGCATTGACCAATTCAGCCGGTACACCGTGATGTCGACCAGATTGAAGTAGTTCGGGGACAGCAGCGACCAGCGGGCGAAGGCCAGCGTGAGGTAGGCGTCGAGTACTACGAACTGGATCAAGAACACTGCAGCGGGTGCTACCGCAGCCGGATGGGTGACCACGTAGCTGACCAGAACCAGGCATACGCACAACCGATCGGCGAGCACGTCGAATATCGCCCCGGTGCGGGTCTCGCGATGGGTCAGCCTGGCCACGACCCCATCGGCGATATCCCCGATCCAATAGCAGAGCAGGGCAGCGAGCAGCCAGCCGTCGCTCCCAGTGGTCACCGCGACGGCCCAGGCAGCCACCGTCGCAACCGTGCGCACCGCCGTCACCAGATTGGCCCCGGTGCGCCACTGATCCCCGAACGCGGCGGTGCAGCCTTGATGCTCGCAAACGCCCGGACCGGGATCAGCGCTCAACGGGTGCGCCGTCGGAAGGGCCAGGATCGCCGGGCGGTATCGATATCGGGCACCGGCTGCCGGAGCGACTCGGAGCGGGTTCGCCAGCCGGCGAACTGGACGATCGCCTCACCGGGTTCCAGAACCGGAATGCCAAGAGTGGCCGCGGCGCGCACAGTGGGGTGTTCCGCAGACACCGAGGGATCGACGATGACGACGGCGACCCCCGGCGTGAGCCGACTTCGAGTCACCGCCCCGTGCGCCTCCATCAACCGACGCAGTGCTCCAAGATCGGCGGAACTGCCGACGTAAAGCACATGCAACGGGTCCTGGGCGGCCGCGTGACGACCCAACCGCGTCTCCAGTCTCCCCGACTATGCGGTCCAGCGTAGGCCTCCCAACCAAACACAGGGCTGCGACACGCCGAGTCCACCCGGCCAAGAGATCGGCGTACGTAAAGAGTAACGTTCAGTAGTCACACTACCGGCCCCGCTCTGGACTGCTCCGCACGAATAGGCGGGGCGACCCTGAGACCCGCTTCGTTCAGTCACCAATCAGCCGGTGAGTCGAGCAGCCCGGGAGCGTAGCGCAGCGTGCGCCTCTACGGAATCGACCCGAGTCGGCGTACCGCCGGCGACAACTTGCTCTCCGGCTACCCACACATCCCGCACAGCTCGGGCCCCGGCGCCCCACACCACGTTGGCCAGCAACTGGCCATCAGGGACGTCGAGTCCGGCGGCGAATGCCGGGTCGTCGGCTCCCAAGTGCACCAGATCGGCCCACCCCCCCAGGCGCAACGTGCCCAGATCGTCGCGTCCGATCGCGGCCGCGCCGCCCCGAGTGGCCAGCAGCAGCGCCTGCGCGGCGGTGAGTGCAGCGGCGTTCCCGCTGGCCAATCGGGCCAGCCGGGCGGCGAGCTTGGCGTCGTCCCAGAGATCGAGGCTGTCGTTGGATGCAGGGCCATCGGTACCCAGCCCGACTGCGATACCGGCAGCGCGCAGGTCGAGTACTCGCGCGATGCCCGAGGCCAATTTGCTGTTGGAGCCGGGGCAGTGCGCCACCCCGGCGCGGTGCCGGGACAGCACCGCGATGTCGGTGTCGGACAGCTGCACAGCATGTGCCGCCAGCACCCGACCGTGCTGGCCGAAATCATCACTGCCCAGCACCCCGAGGTGTTCCAGCATCAACGGCACCGAGCCGTACTGGTCGCGGATTGCACTGTCCTCGCCGGCGGTCTCGGCCACGTGAATGTGCAGCAGCGCACCGCGCTCCCGGGCGGCGGCGCCGGCAGCCACCAGCGCCTCCGGTGGCAGCGTGTAGGCGGCGTGCGGACCGTATCCCAACTCGATGCGCTCGCCGGGACCGAAGCGGATCCCGTCGGCGTCGATCCAGCTGCTGATGGCGTCGAGCATCTGCTCCCAGGTGCCCAACCGGTCCCAGCCGGGGGCGGCGATGATGCCCGGAGTGATCACTGCGCGGCTCCCGGCCGCCAGCACCGCCTCTACCACTGCGTGATTGTAGAAATACATCTCCACACTGGTAGTGATGCCGGCACCCAGCATCTCCAACGCGCCGACCAGCATCCCGGCTCGCACGTCGCCGGCGCCGACCCGGGCCTCGGCCGGCCAGATCACCTCGGTCAGCCACCGCATCAGCGGCAGGTCTCCGCCCAGCCCACGCAGGGCGGTCATCGCGGTGTGCGCATGGGCATTGATCAGTCCGGGCATCAGGATGCCGGTGAGCGCCAGCACCGGTCCGAGGGCCGCCGGCGCCGCGGCCGAAGGCCCGATGTGCACGATCCGGCCGGCGCTGTCGACGTCCACCACGGCGTCGCGCAGCACAGTGCACTGCTCGTCGCACGGCAGGATCACCGGTGCGGCCAATCTCATCATCGGCGCAGGCGCATCATGGGGCCGCATCAAGGCGTGGTCTCCACGGGGGTGTACCGCAGCAGGGCCGACAGCGGACGCAACGGGGGCAGCCAGGCGCCCTCAGGAGGCAACGTCTCAAGAGTGATCCGGGGCAGCGGCTGCAGGAACAGCTCCGGGATGTCCTCCAAGTCCTCGAAGTCCAGCACCCCGGAGTTGACCGCGAACGACGCATGCTCCCGAAACCCGAGCACGGTGACCTGGACGCCATCGGCCACCAGGTCTTCCAGCGGCTCCCGGAAGGCGCGACTGTCCCCGGAGGCCACCAGCAGTCGGCGCAGCACACCCTGCTCGTGGCGGGACTGGATATGCGCGAGCATGTCCTCGTCGATGTCCGATTCATCGATCTTGGGCTTGGCGAACACCGCGAAGCCGGTGTTGCGCAGCGCTTCCACCCAGGGCCGCACGAAATCTGTGCTGCTCGGGGCAACGTTGGTGAAGACCGTCGCCTCGGCTTCGGTTTCGGATCCGGCGCGGGCGATCAGCCAACGACCCAGTGCGTCGAACCTGGGCCGGGATGCGGAGCTGGGGCGTCCGCCGAGGATCGAGCCCAGGCTCATGTCGATGTTGGGCGCGTCCCAGACGAGCAGCGTGGTCGGGACCATCGGGAAGTGGGCCGGGTTCATGGTCACCGATGCTAGACGCGGGTGAAAAGCAGATCGCGCACGGCGCGGCCGTCGTCCCGGGCGCGCTGCTCGAATTTGGTCACCGGCCGCCACGCCGGTCGGGGTGCGAAGCCGTGGTCGGGGGCGGTGTTGCGCAGGCCTGGCTCGGCTGCGCATACCGCCAGCATCTCCTCGGCGTAGGACTCCCAGTCGGTGGCCAGGTGCAGCGTGCCCGTTGCCTCCAGCCGGGAGGTCACCAGGGCGATGAACTCCGGCTGAACCAACCGGCGCTTGTGGTGGCGCCGTTTGGGCCACGGGTCCGGGAAGTAGGCCCGGACGGCGTGCAGGGCGCCTGGCGCAACGTGCTCGGTGAGCAACATCAGCGCGTCACCGCGGAGCAGGCGCAGGTTGGTGATCTGCGCCTGCTCGATGCGCAGCAGCAGCTGCGCCAGGCCGGGCTGGTACACCTCGACGGCAAGATGATCGACGTCAGGCGCGGCGACGGCCATCGCCGCGGTCGACTCGCCCATCCCGGAGCCGATCTCGAGCACGACCGGCGCGGCGCGCCCGAACCAAGCGGCGGTGTCCAGCGGTCCGCTGGGCAGGTCCGCGACATCTGCCCCCCACCGGTCCCAGCCTCGGTCCCAGGCCCGCTGCTGCCCGATGGTCATCCGGCTGCGTTGTGGATAGTGGTGGGCCTGCCGGTGGTGGGAAGGGGTCGCCCGGGTCTGCTGCACGTCACCAGCCTCGCGCATCGGGTCCTGCCACGGATGAGAAGGTGGCCCAGATGAGAAGGTGGCCCGGTGAACACACTCCAGGAGTGGATCGGTGCGGTGTGCCGGGAGCTGGACATCACCGATGCCGTGCAACCGGCGGCCATGCAGCCGCGGGTGCTGGACATGGCGCGCGATGTTGCGCACGACGTCGCGCGACCCGCTGCTCCGCTGACTGCCTACCTCGTGGGCCTCGCGGCCGGGCTCACCGGCGACCCTGAGGCCTCGGCCGATGAGCTCGCACAGCGGGTATGTCAGCTGGCGCAACGCTGGGCGCAGGAGCAGGGCGGCTGAGCCGGTTTACGCAGCGGAGGGACCCGGGCCGCCCTCCGAATGGCGACCCGGGCCCCTCCCCTGACATCCCCCCGCCGCGCATCCCCCGAGAACTGCGCGCCATGGGTGCCGGTTTCGCCTGGGCGTCCCGGCGCGCCGCCCAGGTGTACCGAGGTAGGTCCGGTGAGATCGTGTCCCCTCGATCCGCACCCTCTGTCTGCCTCGACCGACAATGGATACGTTGCCGTACCGCGCCGCCAAGCACATGAGGGTTCTCCCCTAGCCCGACCCTGGTTCGACACCATGACTGCCCGAGAGGACATGAACCCGTCCATGGTGAGCGGGGATGTACGCCATCGTATTCGTTGTACGATGTCCGATTCACACTCGGACTCCGGGGCTGCACCGCAGCCCAAGGCTCTTGCGGCGATGAGATGTGAGCTTGTGGCTGACGCGACGACACCGCCAACCCCATGCCTGTTGAGCCCCACATAACGTCGATTGAGATCATTAGATTTCGACCTTGGGTGGCCAAGGCGCGGAGCGTGTGACGTCGCACCGACGGGAGAGGGATCCATGCTTCCTGGAGTGGGTCTTATTACCGGCGCGGCTCTGGTGGATTACCAAACGGAGCCTCAGCATGCACAGCGATGAGCGACGCGAGCGTATCGCAGCCATTGGCGGGATTCTGTTCCCGCTGTCCATCATCATGCTCATCGCCTGACCGCCACCCGAGAGTGTCCAGTGGCCAAGCTCAGATCCAGCACCGGAGGAACTGATCGGGTTCTATCGCGAAGCCGGCAGGTATCTCCTGATCATAAATTCAATCAATGTGCCGGGGATCGTGCTGGCCATCGGCTTCTTCTGGTCGCTGTACCGAGTCCTGTCTCGAGCGCAGCCACCTTCTCGAGTGGCGCCTACCGCTGGGTATGCTGCGGGATTGCTGGGCAGCGCGGTAGCGATCGCCTCTGTTGTGCTCCTCGCGGCGCCCGCGGCAGTCACGATGGATACGCAGGTTGGCCGTCACACTCGCCCTGTTGGTACTGGAAATCACACAGATTGTCGGCGGAGTCTATCTGGAGGGCCCTCGAAATATTGTTTTCTTTGCGTTCCTGATCTGGATCGGTGCGACGAGCATTGTGCTGGTGTCGACGATTCGCCGATCACCAACCGGCAGGCCGTCGCTACGATGATCCGGGTCCTTACCCAGTCGCCGCAGTGAGGAACGGCCAGCAGCGCCGTCGTCACAGCAGCGAAGCCCGCTGCTGCGGCGCTGGGCCAGCGGCTGGTGCAGCGAACGCCCGGCTAGGGTCGTTGGGTGTGAGCACCGGCCTGATTGATCCTGATTTCCTTGACCTGCCGTTGCGGCCGGTCGCCGACGCCGCCCTCGGTAAAGCCCGCGATCTGGGCGCCGAGCACGCTGATGTCCGGATCGAGCGGACCACCCGGCAGCTGCTGCGGTTGCGTGACGGGGCGGTGGCGACGGCGCAGGACTCGTCCACCGTTGGGTTGGCCGTGCGGGTGGTCGTCGAGGGCACCTGGGGGTTCGCGTCCCATCTGGAGCTATCCCCGCGGTCGGCCGTGGCCACCGCGCAGCGGGCCGTCGAGGTGGCCCGCACGCTGCGCCGGCTCAACGCCGAGCGGGTGGAACTGGCTGATGAGCCAGTGCACGCCGACGCCGTCTGGGTGGGAGATCACGAGATCGACCCGTTCACGGTGCCGCTGGCCGAGAAGGTGGCACTGCTGTCGGAGTGGTCTGGCCGGTTGCTGGCCACCGACGGGGTCGAGCACACCAATGTGCTGCTCTGGGCGGAGAAGGAGACCAAGTTCTACGCCGACTCCGCCGGCACCAGCACCACTCAGCAGCGGGTACGGATGCATCCCGAGGTCACCGCGATCGCGGTGGACCGGGCCGCCGGTTCGTTCGAGAGCATGCGGACCTGCGCGCCGCCGACCGCCCGAGGCTGGGAGTACCTGGCCGGCAACACCGTCTGGAACTGGGATGATGAGCTCGCGCAGCTCCCGGAATGGCTGACCGAGAAGGTCAAGGCGCCCAGCGTGCCGCCCGGCCGGTACGACCTGGTGATCGATCCCACCAACCTGTGGTTGACCATTCACGAGTCGGTGGGCCACGCCACCGAGTACGACCGGGCGATCGGCTACGAGGCCGCCTATGCCGGGTCCTCCTTCGCCACCCCGGACAAGCTCGGCACCCTGCGCTATGGCTCGCCGGCGATGCATGTCACCGGTGACCGCACCCAGCCGCACGGGCTGGCCACCATCCGCTATGACGACGACGGGGTCGCCACTTCGCAGTGGGACCTGGTGGCAGGCGGGACGCTGGTCGGTTACCAGACCGATCGAGTGTTCGCCCGCCGGTTGGGGTTGGACCGTTCGGCGGGCTGCGCCTACGCCGACTCACCGCATCACGTGCCCATCCAGCGAATGGCCAACGTGTCCCTGCAGCCTGATCCGCACGCCGACACCACGACGTCTGACCTGATCTCCGCGGTTGACCGCGGTATCTACATCGTGGGCAACCGCTCCTGGTCGATCGACATGCAGCGGTACAACTTCCAGTTCACCGGACAGCGCTTCTACCGGATCGAGGGCGGCAGGCTGGCCGGGCAGCTCCGAGACGTCGCCTACCAGGCCACCACTACGGATTTCTGGGGGGCGATGGAAGCTGTGGGCGGCCCGTCGACATGGTTGCTCGCCGGCGCGATGAACTGCGGCAAGGCGCAGCCGGGTCAGGTCGCAGCGGTCAGTCACGGGTGCCCCTCCGCATTGTTCCGCAGTATCAACGTGCTCAACGCCCGCGAGGAGGCCGGCCAGTGATGATCGGGGCCGACGAGCTGACCACGGCCGCGCTGGCCGCGTCGAAGGCCGACGGATGCGTCGTGCTGCTCACCGACACCAGTGAGGCCACCTTGCGCTGGGCCAACAACACGATGACCACCAACGGGCACAGTACGACCCGCTCCTTCGCGGTGATCTCAATTATTGGCGACTCAGCAGGCACGGTGAGCGGT
Source organism: Pseudonocardiaceae bacterium (assembly GCA_035640975.1). Lineage (GTDB taxonomy): Bacteria > Actinomycetota > Actinomycetes > Mycobacteriales > Pseudonocardiaceae. Next base: position 2,655 of record DASQVB010000142.1, on the reverse strand, counting down.
AACGGTGTCGACCTTGATGAGGTGCACGCCGTGGTGGCGGCCAGCGAGGAGGCCGCGCGACAGTCCGGGCCGGCCCGCGATGCTGCGCCGCTGGTGGAGGGCACAGCCGACGACGACTTCGAGGCACCGGCGGCGGTCACCGAGATCGGAGTGTTCTCCCGACTCGCCGATGAGCTGGCCACCTCGTTCGGTGACTCCCGTGGTCGTGGCGAGCTGCTCTACGGTTTCGCCGAGCACCGCCTGGAGACCACCTGGCTGGCGTCCTCCACTGGACTACGTCGTCGTTGGGTTCAGCCCACCGGCACCGTGGAGATCAACGGCAAGATCGCTGACGATCTCGCCCGCAGCGCCTGGGCCGGGGCCTACACGGCTGACTTCACCGATCTGGACTTCACTGCTCTCACTGCCGAAGTGCGGCGACGGTTGGGATGGTCGCAGCGGCAGCGGGAACTACCCGCGGGCCGGTACGAGACGATCTTGCCGCCGTCTGCGGTCGCCGACCTGATGATCGACCTGGCCTGGTCGATGGAAGGTCGTGCAGCGCACGAAGGTCGCTCGCCATGGTCGGCCGCAGCTGGGTCCAGCTCGCCGACGCGGCTGGGTGAACGGCTCAGCGACCTGCCGCTCACGCTGTCCAGCGATCCGGTCGCGGCCGGGTTGTCGACCGCGCCGGTGCTGTCCAGTACCGCCTCGAGCGACTCGGTGAGCGTTTTCGACAACGGCGAACCGGTGCGCCGGGTGGACTGGCTACGTGACGGCGCAGTCAACGCGCTGGTCTACCCCCGGGCGACTGCCGCAGAACTGGGTGGCGTGTTCACCCCACCGCCGGAGAACCTGGTGCTGACCGGGGGGTCGCCGGCGTCGACCGACGACCTGGTGGCGCGCACGGAGCGAGGATTGCTGCTGACCTGCCTGTGGTACATCCGTGAGGTCGACCCGACCTCGTTGCTGCTCACCGGACTGACCCGGGACGGGGTGTACCTCATCGAGGGCGGTGAAGTGGTCGGGCAGGTGAACAACTTCCGGTTCAACGAGAGCCCGATCGACTTGCTCCGGCGCATCGGTGAAGTCGGTGCGACCGAGGGCGCTCTGTGCCGGGAAGCGAAGGGCTGGTTCGACCGCACCTCGATGCCCCCCATCCGGATCCTGGATTTCAACATGTCCTCAGTAAGCCAGGCCAGCTAGCTCACCGGGCCAGCGAGCAGCCCTGCCCTTCGGGAGGGTGCGAGCAGGTTGGCTGGCCGCTTCTGTGAGGGATTTCTCAATCGCGGGCCGCGGTGTGCGGCCAGGACTAGTCTTCTAGTGAATCCTTGACCGCACCGCTCGTGCCTTCCACGAGCGGTACTCGGCGTTCGCGCTGGTAGGAGACGAGCAGTGACGGCAGCAACCATTCCCGGTCTCGACGATGCCCCGCTCCAACACGCACGGCTGTGCGACTGGGTGCGCGACACCGCGGAGCTCACCATGCCGGACCGCGTGGTCTGGTGCGATGGCTCCGAGCAGGAATGGGAACGGCTCACCGACCAACTGGTCAACGCCGGCACCCTCGCCCGGTTGACCCGCAAACCGAACTCGTTCTGGGCCGCCTCGGACCCGTCTGATGTCGCCCGGGTGGAAGAGCGCACCTTCATCTGCTCGCGCGAGGAGCGCGACGCCGGTGCCACCAACAACTGGATGCACCCGGACGAGATGAAGTCGATCATGACTGAGCTGTACCGGGGATGCATGCGGGGCCGGACGATGTATGTGGTGCCGTTCTGCATGGGTCCACTGCAGGATGCTCATCCCAAGCTCGGTGTGGAGATCACCGATTCCGCCTACGTGGTCTGCTCGATGAAAATCATGACCCGGATGGGCGCTGCGGCCCTGCGCAAGTTCACCCGGGCTGACGGCGGCGATGCGGACTTCGTGCCCTGCCTGCACTCGGTGGGCCACCCTCTCGAGCGTGGCCAGACCGATGTGCCCTGGCCGTGCAACGACACCAAGTACATCAGCCACTTCCCCGACGAGCGGCTGATCTGGAGCTTCGGCTCCGGCTACGGAGGCAACGCGCTGCTGGGCAAGAAGTGCTACTCGCTGCGGATCGCCTCGGTGATGGCTCGAGACGAGGGCTGGCTCGCCGAGCACATGCTGATCATCAAATTGACCAGCCCGCGCAACCGGACCCATTACCTCGCGGTCGCGTTCCCCTCGGCCTGTGGCAAGACGAACCTGGCGATGTTGCAGCCGACCATCCCCGGCTGGAAGGTCGAGACGCTCGGTGACGACATTGCCTGGATGCGCTTCGGTGCCGATGGCAGGCTTTATGCGGTGAATCCCGAGAACGGGTTCTTCGGCGTCGCGCCGAATACCAGCTGGAAGACCAACCCCAACGCCATGCGCACCCTGCAGTATGGCAACTCGATCTTCACCAATGTCGCGCTCACCGATGACGGCGACATCTGGTGGGAGGGCATGGAGGGCACGCCGGCGCACGCCATCTCGTGGACCAAGCAGGATTGGACACCGGCTGAGGGAGCGGCAGGGCAGCGCTGCGCGCACCCGAACTCGCGGTACTGCACCCCGATGGCGCAGTGCCCGGTGCTCGCCGACGAGTGGGACGATCCGGCCGGCGTGCCGATCTCGGCGATCGTCTTCGGTGGCCGCCGGGCTGAC
>DASQVB010000141.1:0-2666 GCA_035640975.1 Pseudonocardiaceae bacterium | reverse complement strand
GATTCCGGTCTCGGTTCGGTTTTGGAGTAGGCGTTGCCGCCGATGTGGTGGCGGCGTCCAGCACGAGGACCCGCCGGCCCAGCTGGCTGACGACCCACTCGGCCACGGTAGGCCGAAAAATCCGGAACCGACCACGATCAGACCGGGCTGGGTACTACTCACGGGCATTGAGGTAACCGCTGGGTGTTCGACTGCCCCGTGGGGCCGCAACACGGACCGCTGTTCGACGTCGTGGGCCGTCCCTAGTCTGCCGGCCGGACCACCATCTGGCCGGCGTAGGGGCGCCATGACGTCGCCCGGACACCAGTGGGATCTTCGGCAAACGCGAATTCGTAGGTGGGCTGAATGGGTGGGCCGGCCTTGAATCGGTAGTAGTTCCAGTCGAGCAGGGTACGCACTACCGGGCCTGCCTTGGCTCGCTTGGCGCGCAGGAGATCGGCGATCTGGGCACGGTCGGTAAACCGGTCGACAACGGTGCAGTCGCAAAAATAGGCGACCGTACCGACCTCGCCGAATGACTCCACGGTTGCGCCAGGCGGCGCGCTGGCGGCAAGAGCGGCGTACTCAGAAGCGGAAGCCCAATTGCCCGAAATGGTGGTCAGTGTCCAGGGCCGTCCAGCCAGGAACACCGCCGTCACCGCTATCAGCAGCACACCGATCGGCGAACCAGCAAACTGCAATGGTCTAGACAGCGCTCCTAGGCTCAGTGCAGCGAGCATACTCAGCGCCCCGATCGCCGGCCCATAATACCATTGGTACGGCGGGACCTTGAGCAGCAGGTAAACCGTGATGTGGCCGACCGCACCGATCCCCCACACAACGGCCAGCACCCCACCTGGTCCAGCCAAGCGGCGCGCCCAGGCGACGCTCCACACAACCAGAGCGACAACACCGAACACGGCAGGAATCAGGGACAGTGCCACAGCAATCGGATAACTGAGCCAGAAATACCACAGCCCGGTGGCGAAAGACCTGTCCGCCCACACCTCATGGACCTTGAGCAAAAGCGTGTCTGGGACCGCAGACCCGAGCCACCACCACGATGCGGCGAACCACGGCACGGCGACGGCACTGGCGGCTCCGACCATGTGCCCGACACGTCTTATACGAGTCCGAGCAGGCGAAGTTCCGATCACCGCGATGAGTGCGGATATGGCAAACGCGGCGAGATCGGCGCGAGTAAGCACTAGCGATCCACACACCACACCGGTGGCCACCGGAAGCCGAGCAAGCACAACGAAACCCAGGACGGCGACCAACGCCAGCCCCAAGTATGTCTCCAGCCCGATCGTGGAGATGAGAAGCGGATTGACCACCAGAAGACTGACCGCCACCGCCGCGGGCCACTGGCTGTATCCCAGCCGTGCGCAGCTCATGGACAAGGCGGCGCCGGTCACAGCGAGGGAGGCGATGAGCAGTATCCCTACCGAAACCACCGGCGCCCCGGACACCACGATGAGCCCGGCCAGCAACAGCACGTTCAGCGGTGACGTGGCTGTGTTCGACTGGTGCCCCGGCTCCAAGGCCCACTGCCCATGTTGGGCCAGCGTGCGCGCGTAATTCAGCGTGATGTAAGCGTCGTCGATCAGGGCTCGGTGCGCGGCCAGGAACACCAGTCCCCCACCTACCGCGCCCAATGCCGCTGACAGTCCCCAAGCGGGAAGAGCCGAGACACGTGTAGTTCTCGACGTGGGTGGCTCGGCGGCTAGCGAGGTCACCGTTCCGATTCACCGCCGACGGAGCCGGCAATCCGATCGCTGACCTTCAACGTCTGTTCCCAGGAGTCAACGGAGGTGAGCTCGCGTACCGCGGCACGGTAGCGCTCCGCTGTCACACTCCACTCCGCCACCTGCCTGCGGTAAGCACGACGGTGCGAGCGAGCAGGGCGCGGAACTGCTGCGGATCCCGCTTGCGGAAGGCGACGCCGCTGCCATCGGCGTTCGAGACCGTGGCTGGATCGACCATGCTGAGCAGGAGCCACCGGGCGTTGCGAGCCGGCACGTTGATCTGAGGCCGGTCGCGGCTCGGTGGCGCTGGTGAGCGCAGGTGATAGGAGACCGTGGGCAGCGCACGCTTGACGATGGCCGCCGGATGCACCGGTGGCTTGCGCAGCTGCTCGATGCGTACCGGACCGAACAACGGCATCGGCAGTTGCAGGGCCGATGGAAGAATGCGGGCGTCGTCGTAGCGCTCGCGCAACGCACAGACGGCAGGCAACGCATCGCGCAGCGAGTCGCACAGCCGCTAGGAGTGCAACAACGAATAGCCACCAGCGCAGCGGGCGCCATTTCATACGATGACCTTAGCGGCCGGTAAATTTACCGCTCCGCATACCCCACTTTGGTCGCGGACGTGGCAAGCGTGATGCGTCGAGTGGGTCGACCTCGACATTTCTGCCCACGCGCGGCGAGTGGCGTCTGCGTCGTGGCAGCGGCGGGCGCCTTGGCGAGAGCGGGCAGCTCCGGATGTCCATGGCAGCTCGGCGCAATTCTTACTGCTCACCCCGGCCTGGGCACCGGCATGGTTCTCCGCCTGGCGCATGCGCGCACCGTCTCCACAGTCCCAACGCAGCCCGGAGCCTGACGGCCAGTGACACGATCACGCTCACTATAAGTAGTACTGCCGTCGCTACTCCGCAGTCCGCCGCGTCGGCCACTCCCGCATCT
>DASQVB010000140.1:0-6442 GCA_035640975.1 Pseudonocardiaceae bacterium | reverse complement strand
AGGTCGCTGCCGTCCCAAGGCAAGTTCGGGTTGTCCCAGGTGATCCAGGCCAGCTGACGCCTGTCACGGGTGGTCCGAGGGAAAGCGTAGAAATCGTGTCCTTCATGCATGGGGCGTGGTGGCGCGGAGCCGTCGAAGGGTAGCACGACGAGTTCGTCGGGCCGCTCCCGAACACAGACCAGCGTCGTAGCATCCAGAGGTCGTAAGTCACCGTACCGGTCGTCGCTGGGTGGCGTGATCGGGCGTACCGCCCCGTCGGAGCCGATCAAGTGCAGGCGCTGATCCTCGGCATTCACGACGACTAGCCCCGCTGGCGTATAGGTGTAGGCGCCCCCGCCGTAGGCATGGATGCTCGTGCTGACGTCGAAGCCGTCCGGTGTGGCGTCCTTGGTGCCCTGGCCCGCTGCCCACGTCGCCACCACGGTGCAGCCCTCGACGGGACGGGTTTCCAGCCAGGTGACGGTATCTCCAGTGGTGTGCACGGCGTCGTAGCTGGTTGACCGGGCCGCGACCAGGTCGGCCCCTATCGAGGACGGCCACCACCCGTAGGAGATCGGCTCCGGCCTGTTGTCAGATGGCATCGGTGAGCTGTTCATCCAGCGCCACGACCGCTCGGGTGCCGTTCCATCGGGCGAGGTCGGGGCGGAAGCGCCGGACGCGCTGGATCCCGGCAGTGGAGCCGGTCTCGACTGCGATCTTCAGAGCCTCGCCAGCCAAACCGGCGGCTTCCTCGGCGTTCTGCTGCCCGGCACGCACCCTAGCCAGGTCGACGAGTACCTCCGCGCGGCGCCGAGTGCGCTTCGGACCGAGTGCTTCCAGGGCCTCGCGCAAAGTCCGCTCCGCGGCTGCGGTCTTGCCCAGCCGCTCGTAGCAGGCTCCGGTGAGAGCTAACAAGCGAGCGTAATCAAACTCGTACATCCAAGCTGGGTCTTCCTCCCGGCGAGCCTGCCCCATCGCAGTGCCGGCCCGGCGAAGCGCGCCGAAGCAGGACTTCGTATCGCCCAGCGAGGCCAGCGCCCGGGCTTCCAGACCGGTCAGCCACGACCTGGTCGTTGCCGCCGCGCTACGTTGCGCGATCGCAACAGCACTCCCGGGCAAGCCCGAGAGCGTCTCGCACCTGCCCCTGACTGCCCATCACCAGGCTCCGAAAGCCACGAACATAGGCGTCCAGCACTGGGTCACCGGCATCTCGGGTGGCGACGTCTGCGGCGGAGTAGTAGAGCGTCGCACCGTGCTGGTCGCCAAGATCGTGAAACAGCCAGGCTGCATGCCCTGCGGTCTCCCCGGCGATCGCAGCCAGGCGTCGGCGCAACGGCAGACGCTGCGTGCCCCCGAGCAGCAGGGCGGTGAGCTGAAGGCGCCCGGTCACGGCAGGAACCGGCTCGACAGAGCAGGGGTCCTGGTAGAGGCTCCGGTGTGTCTGGGTCACCAGTTCGAGGTGCTCAACGACAATAGGGGCGACACGCGAGGGCTGCCGGGCCGCAAATGCGAGTCGCTCCAGAGACTGCATATCAGCGTGGCCGGCCAACGGTGGGACGGGTAGCACTCCGGCCTGGACCGGCATGAACATCAGGCGTCCGTTGACCACAACTGGCAACATTGCACCTCGAACGGGCTGCCCTAATAGCGCAGTCTCGTGTTCGGGCGTCAGTGCGCGTCGCGGCAGCGAACCGGGTTTTCGTCTCGTCGGAGGTTCGCGAGAGGGCAGTATCCAGCACTTCTTGCATGTGCGGTAGCGGAGTGATGTCCGCCTGTCGTGCTTCCCACTTGTTGACCGTTCGTACGCCGATGCCGAGGCGTGCGGCGAAGTCGCGGATGCTCAGGCGCAGCGCCTGCCGGAGCAGCTTCGCTTCACGACCGGTCCAGCGGTAAACGGTAGTCATGAGCACCGCGTCTCAGCCAAGAACATCGTCCGCAGCATAGTGCCGTGCAAGCCACGAGCTCGAGAAATCGTTGCGCCACCTCGGCTCTGACCGGACGCGGCGAGACCGCCCTCTGCGAGACCGACTAGAATTCGCGCTTATCTTCGAGAATCTCGACCAGAATTCCGTTCGGGTCTTTGATGAAGAAGTACGTTACACCAGTCCTGCCTTGTCGAACTTCGACGTTCGACGCAACGCCACGGTTCTCGACAAAATTTTTGGCTTCGTACACCGAGTCGACCTTGAGAGCAAAGTGTTTGACCCCGATCCGGGGCAGATCTGTCACTAGAGATGCCGCGGTCTCGGGCGCGGGTGCATGATCCCGATACCAGAAGATCTCCAGGTAGTTCGCGTCGAGCTTGAGATGTGCGATCTCCAACTCGCCGTCCGGATCTTTCCAGTGCACCACGACCCTGAAACCGAACTGTTCGTAGAAAGCTACGGATTCTGCCATATCAATCGCGCTGATGGCGGCGTGGTGAATCGTGAAATCCACTAGTAACTCCTGCGTATCTCGACTGATGGCAGCGCAGCAGAGGGGCCCGCACCGGCCGTGACCCACGCTGGAGTCCACCGAGTACAACCAAGGTGATCACTATCCGGCTCAATCGTCCATCGTCTGCAGCATGGTGGTCATGGCCAGTAGCTGGTCAACCAGCGCCATTGATACCCGACTGCCAGACAGCCCTGACACCAGCGGCTCGGGCTGTGTATCAGCCATTGGTGCGCCGGGACCCACCAAGGCCGCTCCGGTCAGGAGAACGAAACGCCGGCGCTCCACTGGTCATGGGCATCACACCCCCTCCCTGGGCCCAGGAATATCGATCACAGCGTAGTACCTGGCAACTGCGCCAGGAGTGCACCGCGAGGGCACCAGTGGATCATTCCCACCAAGCCCTGCTCCAAGCAGGCTTGCGCCCAGGCCCCAGAGCCGGGACGTTCGAGCCGCTGGATGCGGTAGTGCTGCCGGTTGCCCCCGTAGTCGCCAACCGTCATAGACGGTGGTGGATCCGACCGGCAGCACTGTTCAGTCCACAACGCCTCCAGTGGCTTGGCCCCGGCTCTGGGCGCCACCCATCCAACGAAGCCACGGAAGCGGGTCCGACGGGTGAGCAAGCGAAACAAGCACGGACGCAGCCAATATGCCGGGAAGGCAACGCAGCCGTGATCCGCGAGGACCGGGAATTACTGGCCGAGTTGGCGCGGCTGAACAGCGATATGGCACCGCTTGCCCTGCGAATCATGGACGAAAGCGCCAGCGTCACCGAGCAGCAGCACTACGCACAGCGGCTCATTGCGGTGGGTGAGAGGTTGCAGCGCCGGGTGGACGGGATGCGGGGACCGGTTATTGACGGGGAGGTTGTCGCCGGACTGACTGCCCTTCCGGCGCATACCGTTGAGCTTGACTGGAAATCGTGCACAACGTGTGGGAGCTGACTATCGTGTTCGAGCTGCCAGTTGAGACGACCCTCACGGATGGGGGTGGCGGGGGCGGGGTTGGCAGCGTGGGCAGGTGTAGGAGGAGCGGTTCATGAAGGACTCCCGCTGGATCGGGGTGCCACACCGCGGGCAGGGCCGGCCGTACTGACCGTAGACCGCCAGCGAGCGGTCGAAATAGCCGGAGGCGCCGTTGACATTGACGTAGAGCGCGTCGAAGGATGTGCCGCCGGCGGCCAGCGCCTCAGCCATCACTTCGGTGGCTGAGGTCAGCACTGTGCGACTTCGCGGGCGGGTCAGCGTCGCGGTGGGCTGGGCCCAGTGCAGCCGGGCCCGCCACAGCGCCTCGTCGGCGTAGATGTTGCCGATCCCGGACACCACCGTCTGGTCAAGCAGTGCGCGTTTGACCCCGGTGCGCCGCCGCCGAATCCCGGCGATCACCGCATCGAGATCGAAGTCTGGATCCATCGGATCGCGGGCGATATGCGCCACTGGGGCGGGCAGGCCGTCGACCAGATCCTCCACCGACAGGCCCCCGAACGTGCGCTGGTCGATGAAGCGCAGCTCGGGTCCCCCGTCGGCGAAGGCCAGCCGCACCCGCAGGTGCGTCTCGTCGACGGCCCCCGGAGGCTGGATGCGCATCTGCCCGCTCATACCCAGATGGGCCAGCAACGCCTCCTCGCCACCCAGGTCCAGCCAGAGGTACTTGCCTCGGCGCCGGGCCGCGTGCACGTGGCGACCGGCCAGCCGGGCGGCGAAGTCCAGCTCACCGGCGATGTGGCGGCGTACCGAGCGGGGATGGCGCACTTCGACGGCGGCCACGGTACGTCCGGCGACGTGCTCAGCGAGGCCTAGCCGGACGACCTCCACCTCGGGCAGTTCCGGCATGACGCTATCCCGCCGGCGGGGCGCTCCCGCTGGCCAGCTCGGACAGCGAGCGCCAGGCCACCTCGGCGGCCCGCTGCTCGGCTTCTTTCTTGGTCCGACCCTGCCCCGTTCCCTGGTCCACGCCGGCTATCACGGCGGTTGCGGTGAACTTCTTGAGGTGGTCTGGCCCTTCCTCGATCACTCGGTACTCGGGCACACCCATCTCGTTACTGGCTGTGAGCTCCTGGAGGCTGGTCTTCCAATCCAGGCCCGCACCCAACAACGGAGCCATCACCAGCAGCGGGTTGAACAGCCGGTGCACCACCTCGCGGGCTGCGTCCATACCGTGCTGCAGGTACACCGCGCCGATCAGTGCCTCGACGGTGTCGGCGAGGATGCTGGACTTGTGCCGGCCCCCGGTGAGCTCCTCCCCCCGGCCCAGCAGGATGTACTCGCCCAAGCCATTCGTACCCAGCCCGCGGGCTACGCCAGCCAACGCGTGCATGTTCACCACGCTGGCGCGCAGCTTGGCGAGCTGACCCTCGGGTAGGTCTGGGTGCGTGCGAAATAGGTGATCAGTGACGACCACCCCGAGTACGGCGTCACCAAGGAACTCCAGGCGCTCGTTGGGTTCGAGGCCACCGTTCTCGTAGGCGTAGGAGCGGTGGGTAAGCGCAAGAGTCAACTGCTCGGCGTCAAGATCGACGCCGAGCGCGGTGAGCAGCGGAGCCAGATCCGATCTATGACCCCGCGAGGACCGAGCCCCCACTGCCGACGTCGCGTCGTCGGATCAGGCCGGCCGGACGACCTGGCGGCCGTCGTACTTGCCACAATGCGGGCAGGCCAGGTGTGGAGGTTTCGGCTGCCGACAGGCCCGGTTCGAACACGCCGCCAGAGTCGGTGCGGTGGCCTTCCACTGGGCCCGCCGCGAGCGGGTGTTCGACCGCGACATCCTGCGCTTCGGGACGGCCACGTTAGTCGTTCTCCTCTTCGGTACCGCTGAGGTCAATCGTCACTGAGGTCAATCGCGATTAATCGCCACCGAACCGCTGCTTGAGCGCGGCCCAGCGCGGATCTATCGTCTCATGCCGATGATCCGTACCGAGTTCGGCCCGCTTTTCGCCGCACTCCGGACACAGTCCGGGACAGTCGTCGCGACACAGTGGGGCCTGTGGCAGCGCCAGTAGCACCGCGTCGCGGACCACCGGTTCGAGGTCGACCAGGTCGTCGACAACCCGGCTGACCTCATCAGGATCAGTACTCTCGTCGGTCGCGGTGTCCGGATAGGCGAACAGCTCGGTGAGTTCGACCTCCAGCCGATCCGCCACCGGATCCAGGCACCGGGCGCACTGCCCGGCGAGCGGCGCGGCCGCTGTGCCAGAGGCCAGCACGCCTTCCATCACCGACTCCAGCCGCACATCCAGCGCCAACTGGTCTCCCTGCGGAATTCCGATCACGTCCAGCTCCAGCCCGGACGGTGCGGGAACGTCGCGGTGGTAGGAGCGCATCGTCCCAGGACGCCTGCCCAGCTTCCGGGTGTTGATCACCCACGGGGACGACGGGTCGGGGCGGCTGCGAGCAGCATGGCGTGGCATGAGGATTCCAGGATAAATGACGCTGCACGGACGCCGAAACCAAGTACTACCGGGGGTACTCTCCCATCCCTGCCGGCACCGGTCCGCCGTGGTGGCCGCGGCCGCGGCCGATGGTGCGCATCGTGCGATTGAGTAGTTCCTCGAACTCCGCCAGTGTCCTGTCGACATAGGTGTCGCATTCAGAGCGCAGCCGGTGAACCTCGGCGCTCACCTCGTCGTGGATTCGGGTGGCCTCGGCCCGGGCGATCTGCACCACCTGCGTCTGCTCGACCAGCCGGGCCTGCTCGGCATGTCCCTCAGCGACCGCCCGCTCATAGGCAGCCCTGCCGGCCACGGTCATCCGCTGCGCCTCGGCCTCGGCACGCTCAGTGAGCTGCTGGTACTCCTGGCGCGCGGTGGTCGTCAGGCGCTCGGCCTCGGCTTGTGCATCGGCGACCGTCGCGTCGGCGCGGGCGCGGGCCTCGGCAACCAGGCGCTCAACCTCATCGCGGGCGCCGGTCACCCTCTGCTCCGCTTCGGTGTGGGCTTCCTCGCGCTCGCGTCGTGCCTCCCGCTGCGCGGTGTCCATGAGCTCGTCCCGATGGTCCAGCACATCCTGGGCATCGTCGAGTTCGGCAGGGA
>DASQVB010000139.1:0-16853 GCA_035640975.1 Pseudonocardiaceae bacterium | reverse complement strand
GCTGCCACATTTCGCCGGCATCAACACCTTCCTCAAAGCACCTTACGTCGAGGACGTCCGCCGCTGCGGCGAATACGACGTCGCGGTGCTCGGTGCGCCCTTCGACGGCGGTACCACCTACCGCTCCGGAACTCGCTTCGGCCCGCAAGGAATTCGCAAGATCTCTGCGCTGTACGGGCCGTACAGCTTCGAACTCGGTGTCGATCTGCGGGAATCGATCACCATCGGCGACCTCGGCGACGTCTTCACCATCCCAGGAAATATCGAGAAGACGTTCGATCAGATCTCCAAGGCGGTCGGGCACGTCTATTCATCCGGTGCCTTTCCGGTGGTGTTGGGCGGCGACCACTCCATCGGCTACCCGACTACCCGCGCCGTCGCCGAACATCTCAATGGCGGCAAGCTCGGCATCATCCACTTCGACCGCCACGTCGACACCCAGGAGACCGACCTCGACGAGCGGATGCACACCACCCCGTGGTTTCACGCCACGGACATCCCCAACGTGCCGCCGCAAAACCTGGTGCAGATCGGCATCGGCGGCTGGCAGGCGCCCCGTCCCGGAGTACAAGTCGGCCGGGAGCGCGGCACCACGATCATGACCGTCACCGACTGCGTGGAGATGGGCATCGAGGCCGCCGCGCAGCGTGCCCTGGACGTCGCCTGGGACGGTACCGACGCCGTCTGGCTGTCCTTCGACGTTGACTGCCTGGATGCCGCGTTCGTCCCTGGCACCGGATGGCCCGAACCCGGCGGCTTCCTTCCCCGCGAGGTGCTGAAGTTCATCCAGCTCGTCGCGGCACGCTCGCTGGCCGGCATCGAAGTCGTGGAGTGCTCCCCGCCATACGACAACGCCGAGATCACCGCGCTGATCGCGACCCGGGTCATCTGCGACACCCTCGGCTGCCTGGTGCGCGCCGGCCACCTACCGCGGAAGGCGATTCAGTGAATACACAACTGAGTACCCCGCTCCTCACCACGAGCCCGACCGGTGGCCCCGATGCTGATGATCTCCAGCGCATTGGCTATCGGCAGGAGTTGCACCGCAGGCTCGGGTGGTTTTCCTCCTTCGCCGCGGGGTTCTCCTTCGTCTCGATCCTCACCACGGTCTTCCAGCTCTTCGCGCTGGGCTACACGTTCGGGGGCCCCGCGTTCTTCTGGACTTGGCCACTGGTATTTGCCGGCCAGCTGTGCGTGGCGCTGGTCTTCGCGGAGCTGGCGTCAAGTTGGCCGCTGGCCGGGTGCATCTACCAGTGGTCGCGGCGGCTCGCTGGCGAGACAGTCGGATGGTTTGCTGGCTGGTCAATGCTGGTGGGTTACGTGGTGAGCGTGGCCGCCATCGGCATCGCGCTGCAGGCTGTGCTGCCCGCAGTGTGGTCCGGGTTTCAGATTGTCGGCGACGACCCGTCGATCACCTCGGCCTCCGGTGCGGCCAACGGGATCCTGCTGGGCTCGGTGCTCATCGCGATCGCGACAGTGATCAGCGCGATCGGCGTGCGGGTCATGGCGCTGATCATGGGAATCGGAGTGACGCTCGAGATCGTCGGGGTGGTGCTGCTGCTGATACTGCTGTTCGGCAATGCCGAACGCGGGCCCGGGGTGGTGACCGAGACGCTCGATGTGTCCGGCGACAGCCCCTATGTGTTTGCCTTTCTTGCCTCCACCCTGATGGCGGCCTATGTGATGTACGGGTTCGACAGCGCAGCCGAGCTGTCCGAGGAGACCGGCGAGCCACGCCGGGTGGTGCCGCCAGCGATCTTGCGCGCGTTGTTGGTGTCGTTCGTGGGCGGCGGGCTGATGATCGTGGCCGCGCTGATGGCCGCGCCCTCGCTCACCGACGGAGCGCTGTCCACCGGCGGCCTCGCGTACGTCATCACCAGCCAGCTCGACTCGTCGCTCGGCCGAACGCTCCTCGCCATCGTCGCAATCGCGATCGTCTCGGCGTGCCTGGCGATCCAGAACTCGGCGTCGCGGGTGATGTTCAGCATGGCGCGGGATGGCCGGCTGCCGGGCGCACGCTGGCTGGCCAGGGTGAGCCCGCGCACCGGGACACCCATCCTCACCGGCGTCGCGGTGAGCGCGCTTGCCATCGGGGTACTGTTGATCAATCTCGGCAATCCGGCGGCGTTCGCCGCGATCACCAGCACCTCAGTGGTGATCGTGTACCTGGCCTACCTGTTGGTGACGGTGCCCGCGCTGCGCGCCCGGTTGAGCCGTCAGCCGCGCCTACTACCCCAGCAGGCGGGCGGCTTCTCGCTGGGCCGCTGGGGACTCCCGGTGAACGTGCTCGCCGTCGTCTACGGCGTCGCCATGATGGTGAACATCGCCTGGCCGCGGCAGGCGGTGTATGACCCGGTGGGCACCAGTTGGGTGCTGCAGTACCTGGCGCTGCTGTTCGTGGCCGCGCTGGTGGTGGTCGGCTTGGTGGTACACCGGGTGCTGCGCGGCCGACCCGCACCTGGACCCGTGCCCGCGGTCGCCGCCGTCGCGGAGGGATGACCTCCGCGGAGGGCCCAGGGCGCGTGGGAGGATAGCGCCGTGCTGCGTTGGATCACCGCTGGGGAGTCACATGGCCCAGCCCTGGTCGCCGTGCTGGAGGGCATGGTCGCCGGCGTCGAGGTCACCTCCAAGGACGTCCAGGCCGAGCTCGCCCGCCGCCGGCTCGGGTACGGGCGAGGGGCTCGAATGAAATTCGAGGCCGACGAGGTAGACCTGTTGGGCGGTATCCGGCACGGTCGGACCTTGGGCGGCCCGGTGGCGATTCGGATCGGCAATACCGAGTGGCCCAAGTGGGAGACCGTGATGGCGGCCGACCCGGTAAACCTGGACGTGTTAGCCGCGCAGGCCCGCAACGCGCCGCTGACCCGGCCCCGGCCTGGCCACGCCGACCTGGCTGGGATGACCAAGTACGGCTTCGATGACGCCCGCCCGGTGCTGGAGCGGGCCAGCGCCCGTGAGACAGCCTCCCGAGTCGCCCTGGGAACGGTGGCCAAGGCGTTCCTGCGCCAGGGTCTGGGCGCCGAGGTGCTCTCTCATGTGGTGTCCTTGGGCCAGGTGGAGGCTCCCGCAGACGTCCTGCCCGGATCTGATGACCTGGAGCGGATCGACGCCAGCCCGGTCCGCGCATTCTCCGAGGACGCATCAGCCGCGATGATCGCCGAGGTGGACGCAGCGAAAAAGGACGGCGACACTCTTGGTGGCGTGGTGGAGGTCGTGGCGTACGGGCTGCCGGTGGGATTGGGCTCCTTTGTGCACGCCGACCGGCGGCTGGACGCCCGGCTGGCCAGTGCGCTGATGGGTATCCAGGCCATGAAGGGTGTCGAGGTCGGGGACGGGTT
This sequence comes from Pseudonocardiaceae bacterium, assembly GCA_035640975.1. Lineage (GTDB taxonomy): Bacteria > Actinomycetota > Actinomycetes > Mycobacteriales > Pseudonocardiaceae. The sequence goes on along the minus strand of DASQVB010000139.1, from coordinate 13,515 downwards.
TACCACCGCGCGCCGCCGGGGCAGCGCGGCGCACGACGAGATGGTGCCAGGACCCGACGGTGTGATGCGTTCCACCAACCGAGCCGGCGGTCTGGAGGGTGGCATGACCAACGGGGAGGTACTGCGGGTTCGGGTGGCAATGAAGCCGATCTCCACCGTGCCGAAGGCGCTGGCCACCATAGACGTCGCCACCGGCGAGGCGGCGGTGGCGATCAATCAGCGGTCCGACGTGTGTGCGGTGCCCGCGGCGGGCGTGGTGGCCGAGGCCATGGTCGCGCTGGTGCTCGCTGACGCCGCGCTGGAGAAGTTCGGCGGTGATGCCCTGCCCGAGACCATCCGCAACGCCCGCGCCTACGTCGACACCTACCGGCAGCGCTGAAGCGTCAACGTCCGTCAGCCGTATTGTGACGGAAAATTACCTACGAAGACGGTCTGTGCAATGCTTAATTCGCGTACAAAGAAATGCCAGCTTCTGTTAGAACCAATGGGCAGAATCGACCAGTCTGGCCGTCGCCCTACGAGCCATCTAGGTGCCGCGGTAACCGGCGACGGCAAAGGCAAAGGCCGCATCTGCCTGTTGTGGAACCACCGTAGTTCCCCGCTATGGCGACTTGCTCTTCCACAGCGGTGCAACTCGTCGTTCCACCACCTTTGTCGGTCGGCCCCGGTGTCGCTGCACTTGTCAATGCCAGACCAACCCTGCGGCGCAACATGATTGCCATCGTGCACTCCCTATTCAAGGCCCGCATCCGGGAGCGTCGAGCCGCCGCTGCGTGACACGGCACCCAGGGAAGTGTTGGTTGCGCCACCGGCACGGTAAAGCCGACTACGCTGTCGCCGGTGAGTGACGCACAGGGCCCCGCCGTGGTACTGGTGGGCCCACCCGGGGCCGGCAAGTCCACAGTGGGTCGGATGCTGGCTGACCGGATCGGGGTGGACTTCACCGACGTCGACGATCTCATCGTCACCCATGCGGGTCACAGCATCTCCGAGATCTTCATCACCGACGGCGAGCCGGTATTCAGACAGCTCGAAGAAACCGAGGTGGCGGCCGCTCTGGCCGAGTGCAGCGGGGTGCTGGCGCTGGGCGGCGGGGCAGTGCTTTCGGAACGGACACGAACCTCGCTACGCGGGCGACGCGTGGTGTTCCTGTCTGTGGGGATGGCCGAGGGTGTGCGCCGCACGGGATTGTCGACCGCCCGTCCACTGCTCGCCGGGGTAAACCCACGCGCGACGTTCGCCGCCTTGCTCGACGCCCGGTTACCGCTGTACCGGGAGGTTGCCACCATCGAAGTCGCTACCAACGGCCGCAGCCCAGATGAAGTCACCGAGGATGTGTTGGCCGCGCTTGGACCTGTCGGGGGTACTCGCTAGATCACGGAGGAGTGGGATGAGTGAAACCGCCGGGTCGGGGCCGGCCGGTGAGACCGAACCGCTGCGGATCCGGGTAGCAACGTCGCAGCCCTATGATGTCGTTGTCGGGCGGTATCTGCGGGCAGAACTGGTGGCCGCGGTGGGAGGCGGAGCTGCGGCGATCATTCATCAGCCGATCATGGCTGAGCTCGCCGAGTCGTTGCGCGGCGTGCTGGAGTTCACCGGTGCGGACGCTTACCGCATCGAGGTGCCCGACGCCGAGGACGGCAAGACGCTGTCAGTAGCGGGATTTTGTTGGGATGTGTTGGGCAAAGTCGGTCTGGACCGCGCCGGCACGGTGGTAGGTCTTGGCGGTGGGGCCGCCACTGATCTTGCCGGCTTTGTCGCCGCCAACTGGCTGCGCGGGGTGCGGGTGGTGCAAGTACCCACGACCCTGCTGGCGATGGTGGATGCCGCTGTGGGCGGTAAGACCGGGATCAACACCGACGCCGGCAAGAACCTGGTCGGCGCGTTCCATGAGCCTGCCGCGGTGCTGGTGGACCTTGCAACCCTGCAGACGCTGCCCCGAGCCGAACTTGTCGCCGGGATGGCCGAAGTGGTCAAGGCGGGGTTCATCGCTGATCCGGTGATCCTGGAACTAATCGAGGCCGACCCAGCCGCCGCGCTCGATCCATTCGGTCCTGTGTTGGAGGACCTGGTCGCCCGCGCTGTCCGGGTGAAAGCCGAGGTGGTGGCCGCTGACCTGCGAGAATCTTACCGGCGTGAGGTGCTCAACTATGGGCATACCCTGGGTCACGCCGTGGAGCGTCGGGAGAGCTACCGGTGGCGGCACGGCGCTGCGGTGAGCGTCGGCATGGTCTTTGCGGCCGAATTGGCCCGGCTCGCCGGACGGCTCGACGATGCCATCGTGCAGCGGCATCGCCAGCTGCTCAGCTCGCTTGGGCTGCCCACCAGCTACGACGCCGACGCACTGCCGGACCTGCTCGAGGGAATGCGTAACGACAAGAAGACCCGGTCGGGGGTGTTGCGGTTCGTGGTGCTCGACGAGCTGGCGAAACCCGGGCGGCTGGAGGATCCGGACCCGGAACTGCTCGCCGCGGCCTACGCCGCGGTGGCCGGTGGGACGGAGCGCCCGGAGTGAAGGTGCTGGTGCTCAACGGGCCCAACCTGGGCCGGCTCGGGACCCGCCAGCCCGACGTCTACGGCGCAACGAGCTACAGCGATCTGGTGGTGCTGTGCCAGCGGACCGGAGCCGAGCTGGGGCTCGAGGTGGACGTGCGACAGACCGACCACGAGGGCGTCATGATGAGCTGGCTGCACGAGGCCGCCGACACCGGGACCCCGGTGGTCCTCAACGCCGGCGCGTGGACGCATTACTCGATCGCGGTCCGGGACGCCGCTGCGCAGCTGTCGGCACCGCTGGTGGAGGTGCACATCAGCAACGTGCACGCGCGCGAGCCCTTCCGGCACCACAGCCTCGTTTCGGCCATTGCCTCCGGAGTGATCGTCGGTTTGGGCGTCGACGGTTATCCACTCGCGCTGCGGTGGATCGCTGGCCGCGCCAGTATCTGAGGGCGCTCGATCTGAGGGCGCTGGCCGAGCATCGGCACTACCGTCGAACCCATGTCCCATCCTCGGCGCCGCGAGGCGCTCCGCGATCGGCTCCGCGCGCTGCAACTAGATGCGCTGTTGGTTACCGGTGTGCTCAATGTCCGTTACCTCACCGGGTTCACCGGATCCAATGCCGCCCTGTTGGTGCATGCGGAAGGTGACGAGCGCAGCGTGTTCGCCACCGACGGCCGTTATCGCACGCAGTCCCAACGCCAAGTGCCAGATCTGCGCGGGTTGATCGACAGGTCTGGCCACCTGCGGTTGGCCAAGGAAGCCACCGAGGCGGGGATCAGCCGGCTGGGTTTCGAGAGCCACATAGTGACGGTGGACGGGCACGCCGCCCTGGCGAAGGTTACCGGCGTCGAGCAGTTGGTCGCCGTCTCGCGGCCGGTGGAGGCGCTGCGGCTGATCAAAGACGATACCGAGGTCGCCGCGCTGCGGGCGGCCTGCGCAGCAGCTGACACCGCCCTGGCTGCGCTACTGGCTGGCGGTGGGCTGCGTCCGGGTCACACTGAGCGCGAAGTGGGCCGCGACTTGGAGGCCCGGATGGTGACGGCGGGCGCCGCCGGTCCCTCGTTCGACACCATCGTGGCAACCGGCGCGAACTCCGCGGTTCCGCACCACCGCCCGACCGACGCCGTGCTGTGCCGCGGCGACCTGGTGAAGCTGGACTTCGGTGCCCTGGTCGACGGCTATCACTCCGACATGACCCGCACTGTGGTGCTGGGCGAGCCGGCTGGGTGGCAGCGTGAGGTCTATGACCTGGTCGCCGCGGCGCAGGCCGCCGGGCGTGCCGCGCTGCGGGCCGGGGTCGAAGTCCGGGATGTGGACGCGGCTGCCCGGGATGTGATCGTCCACGCCGGGCGCGGCGAGCAGTTCGTGCACGGTCTCGGGCACGGGGTCGGTCTGCAGATCCACGAGGCTCCGGCGTTGTCACAGTCCGGCGTCGGTACACTGGTAGCAGGCATGACGGTCACCGTCGAGCCGGGCGTCTACCTGGCAGACCGGGGCGGCGTGCGTATCGAGGACACCCTCGTCGTTTCCGACGGCGAGCCTGAGCTCCTCACCCTGACCACGAAGGACCTCGTGGTCATTCCCTGCTTGTGATGACCCTGCTAACGATGATGATTTGGGAGTGTCAGGCTGACGTGGCCACCACCAACGACCTGAAGAACGGACTCGTGCTCAACCTCGACGGCCAGCTGTGGTCGGTCGTGAAATTCCAGCATGTCAAACCAGGTAAGGGCGGCGCCTTCGTGCGAACCACCCTGAAGAACGTGCTGTCCGGCAAGGTCGTGGACAAGACCTTCAACGCGGGCACCGCGGTCGACACCGCCACCGTTGACCGGCGCGAGATGACCTACCTGTACCCCGACGGCGCTGACTTCGTGTTCATGGACACCGGCACCTTCGAGCAGATCACCGTTCCCGGTGAGACCGTCGGAGAGGCGGCGAGGTACCTGCTGGACAACCACACCGCGTTGGTTGCCGTGCACGACGGCACCCCGCTTTATGTCGAGCTGCCCACCTCGGTGGAGCTGGTGATCTCACACACCGACCCGGGCCTGCAGGGAGACCGATCGACGGGCGGCACCAAGCCCGCCACGCTGGAGACCGGCGCAGAGATTCAGGTGCCGCTGTTCGTCACCACCGGCGAAAAAGTCAAGGTCGATACCAGGGACGGTCGCTACCTCGGCCGCGTCAGTTCCTGACGTGGGAGCCCGCAGCAAGGCCCGTAAACGTGCCGTCGACATCCTTTTCGAATCCGACCTGCGCGGGCTGGATCCGCTGGCCTTACTCGCCGAGCGGGTCGGGGCGCCAGATCTGCCTCCCGTCAGTGACTACGCCGTCTCGCTGGTGAACGGCGTAGTAGCGCACCAGCAGGACATCGACCGGATGCTCGCCGAGCAGGCCCACGGTTGGACCGTCGAGCGGATGCCCGCGGTGGACCGTGCGGTGCTCCGGCTGGGCGTGTTCGAACTGCTGTTCTCCGACGAGGTGGACGATGCAGTGGCCATCGACGAGGCCATCGAGCTGGCCAAGTCGCTGTCCACTGACGACTCGCCGCGATTCGTCAACGGTGTGCTGGGCACGCTGGCGCGCCAAGCACGCTCGTGAATGGCGTCAGGACTCCAGCACTGCCCTAAACACGACGAATGCCACTCACGTCTCTTCTTTGGCGGGACGAGCTTCCGGGGGTAGCACTCCCCAGCCGATCAGCTGTTCGGTGAGATCGCCCGGTGACATGTCGTAGATGATCGCCAGCGAGCGCAGATCCTCCGTGCGGATGGACAGCACCTTGCCGTTGTAGTCGCCTCGCTGGCTCTGGATCGTCGCGGCGTACCGGGCCAGTGGGCCTACCTTGTCCACCGGCAGCTGCTGCAGTCGCTCCAGGTTAATGACGATCTTGGTGGCTGGTTCTCCCCCGGAGGGTATCCGTCCCTCTGGTAACAGTTCGGGTACCGGGACCCCGTAGAAGTCGGCAAGCTCGGCGAGCTTCTGCACGGTGACCGCACGATCGCCGCGCTCGTAGGAGCCGACCACCACAGCCTTCCAGCGGCCCGCCGACTTCTGCTCGACACCGTGCAGCGACAGCCCCTGCTGCTGACGGATGCCGCGCAATTTCGACCCCAGGGCCTTGGCGTAGTCGCCCATCTGGCGCTTCTCCTTCTTCTTCAAACCCGACCAGGGCGCCGCGCGCGCATCGGGATGATACGGAGAGTAATGCTGCGCTGCGTAACCTCCCAGGTCAAGCCATCGGGGGCCCAACACTGAGGAGAGTCACACACACCACCCAGACGGGGCAGCGCGTGAGCGCCGATAATCCGCGATCAGGCCTCGATGATAGCGTCGGCGACCGGGTCCGGGCGCCTGCCCGCACCCGACGTCCTTTAAGACCCGTCCGGTGAGGCGGGGAAGGAGTTCCACCGTGTCGTCCCCCTTCGGGACGGGTGCGGCAGGACCACCGCGGCAGCGTGAGCTGCTCTCGGCGGCCGATGTCACGCGCATCGTCGCTCGAATGGCGCACCAGATCATCGAGCGCACCGCTGCCCAGCCCGTGGCACTACTTGGCATTCCTACCCGCGGCGTCCCGCTGGCGCAGCGGCTGGCCGACAGGATTCGTGAGTTCGGCGGAACTCTGGCCAGCGTGGGCATCCTAGATGTCACGCTCTACCGCGATGACCTGCGGCGCAGACCCACTAGACCGCTGCAGCCCACCGAGTTGCCTGCTGGCGGGCTCGATGATGCCCTGGTCGTGCTGGTCGATGACGTGCTGTATTCCGGCCGCACCGTCGGGGCCGCACTGGACGCGGTACGTGATTACGGCCGGCCCCGGGCGGTGCAACTCGCCGTGCTGGTCGATCGGGGCCACCGTGAACTTCCGATCCGGGCCGACTACGTGGGCAAGAATCTGCCGACCTCGCAGGATGAGGAGGTCGGCGTGCTGCTCGTCGAGACCGACGGTGCTGATGCCGTAGTGATCCGCCGGGGGCCGCGGTGAAGCACCTGCTGACGACCACTGACCTGCAGTGCGAGACCGCCACCGCGCTGCTGGACACCGCTGAGGCGCTCAAGCAGGCGCTGCTGGGTCGCGAGGTGCGCAAGCTGCCGACGTTGCGCGGGCGCACCGTGGTCACCTTGTTCTACGAAAGCTCCACTCGCACTCGCGCCTCCTTTGAGATCGCCGGCAAGTGGATGAGTGCTGACGTGGTCAATGTCTCGGCCGCTGCGTCCTCGGTGGTCAAGGGGGAGTCACTGCGGGACACCGCGCTCACCCTGACCGCGATGGGCGCGGACTGCGTGGTGATCCGCCATCCTGCCGCTGGCGCGGCGCATCGGCTGGCCGGCTGGGTGCCCGCACATGTGATCAACGCCGGTGACGGTGCCCACCAGCACCCGACACAGGCACTGCTGGATGCCGCTACGCTGCGTGAGCGTTTGGGCACCCTGAATGGGCGCACCGTCACCATCGTAGGCGACGTACTGCATAGCCGGGTCGCTCGTTCGAACATCCAGCTCTTGATTACGCTCGGTGCACGAATCCATCTCGTCGCACCGCCCACTCTGCTGCCCTGTGGGGTCGAGAACTGGGAGTTTGCTACCTTGGACGGTCGGGGCCACCAACCGCCGATACGGCCGGTAACGGTGGGCCATGATCTCGACGCTGCGCTGCCCGGCACTGACGCGCTGATGGTGCTGCGCGTGCAGGCGGAACGGATGCACGGCGGTTTCTTCCCGTCCGCGCGGGAGTACTCGATCCGCTACGGGCTTACCGAGACCCGGTTAGGACTGTTGCCCGAGCACGCCGTCGTGCTGCACCCGGGCCCCATGCTGCGCGGTATGGAGATCGCGCATTCGGTTGCCGACTCGCCGCGCGCGGCGATCACCGACCAGGTCCGCAACGGGGTGCACGTGCGGATGGCGGTGCTGTATCACCTGCTCGCGGGTCAAGAGGAACCGGTATGACGCGCCCGCTGCTGCTTCGCGGCATCCGGCCCTATGGTGCAGCAGCGCCGGTGGATCTGCTGATCCGGGACGGGATGATCGTCGAGTTGGGCGCTCGCCTGGACGGCACCGGCGTCGAGGTGCTCGACGTTGGCGGGCTGGTTGCGTTGCCCGGCTTGGTCGATCTGCACGCGCACCTGCGTGAGCCCGGCCGGGAGGACGCCGAGACGATCGCCACCGGCTCAGCGGCTGCGGCGCTGGGCGGCTACACCGCCGTGTTCGCGATGGCGAACACCGATCCGGTGGCCGATACCGCCGTGGTCGTCGAGTACGTGTATCGGCGCGGCCGCGAAGTCGGGCTGGTCGATGTGCATCCTGTCGGTGCGGTCACCGCCGGACTGCGTGGTGAACGGCTTGCCGAGCTGGGGGCCATGGCCGCGTCTGCTGCCGCGGTGCGGATGTTCTCCGACGACGGCTCGTGTGTGCACGACTCACTGCTGATGCGCCGGGCTCTGGAGTACACCCGTGGGTTGGGCGGAGTGGTCGCTCAGCACGCCGAGGATTCCCGGCTCACCGCAGGCGCTCAGGCGCACGAGGGTCGAGTCGCCGCTCAGCTGGGACTGGCCGGCTGGCCTGCCGCCGCGGAGGAGTCGATTGTGGCGCGGGACTGCCTGCTCGCTCGCGACGCCGCGGCATCACTGCATGTCTGCCACGTATCCACGGCGGGAACGGTGGCACTGCTGCGCTGGGCCAAGGAGCAGGGTATCCGGGTATCCGCTGAGGTCACTCCGCACCACCTGCTGCTCACCGATGATCGTCTGACCGGCTACGACCCGGTCAACAAGGTCAACCCGCCGCTGCGCACCGCTGCCGACACCGAAGCGCTGCGTTGCGCACTGGCCGAGGGGATCGTGGACTGCGTGGCCACCGACCATGCCCCGCACGCCGCGCAGGACAAGGACTGCGAATGGTCCGCGGCCCGGCCCGGAATGCTCGGGCTGCAGACCGCGCTGTCGGTGGTGGTGGCCACGATGGTGCGTCCTGGGCTGCTGGACTGGCGAGGCGTGGCCCGGGTGATGAGCGAGCGCCCGGCCCGAATCGGTGGGGCGACCGGTCAGGGCCGTCCGATCGCGGTGGGACAGCCGGCGACGTTGGTCCTGGTGGACCCCGACGCCACCTGGACGGTGCGTGGGGCGCAGTTGGCGAGCCTGGCCGGCAACACGCCCTACGAGGGAATGGAGCTGCCCGCCCGGGTGGTGGCGACCCTGTTGCGCGGCGAGGTGACGACCGAGGACGGGAAGGTGCAGCGATGACGACAGCTGTGGGGCGGATGGGCACACCGGCCGTATTGGTGCTGGAAGACGGCACCACGGTGCGTGGTGACAGCTATGGCGCGGTGGGCCAGGCCCTGGGTGAGGCGGTGTTCGCCACCGGGATGACTGGCTACCAGGAGACTCTCACCGACCCGTCCTACCGCCGCCAGATCGTGGTGCAGACCGCTCCGCATATCGGCAACACCGGCTGGAATGACGAGGACGACGAGTCACACCGGATCTGGGTGGCCGGGTACGTCGTGCGCGATCCGGCCCGGGTCACCTCCAACTGGCGGTCTCGCCGGTCGCTCGATCAGGAGCTGTCAGCCCAGGGCGTCGTGGGGATCTCCGGGGTGGACACTCGCGCGTTGACCCGTCGGCTTCGTGAGCACGGCTCGATGCGGGCCGGGGTCTTCTCCGGTGACGCGTTGGCCGAGCCGGCGCAGCTGGTGGCGCGGGTGCTGGCCAGCCCCTCAATGGTCGGCGCGGATCTGGTCGGCGAGGTCACCGTCGTCGTGCCTTACATCGTGCCGGCCACCGCCGAGCGCCGGTTCCGGGTGGTGGCGCTGGACCTGGGGATCAAGTCCAACACCCCACGGATGCTGGCCGCCCTGGGTATCGAGACGCACGTCCTGCCGGCCACCGCCACCCTCCACCAGGTGCTGGAGCGCGAACCCGACGGGGTTTTCCTGTCCAACGGTCCGGGCGATCCGGCCACCGCGGACCACGCGGTCTTGTTGACCCGCGGGGTGCTAGCGCAGCGGGTACCACTGTTCGGGATCTGCTTTGGCAACCAGATCCTCGGCCGAGCTCTGGGGCGGGGCACCTACAAGATGCGCTACGGGCACCGCGGGCTCAACGTCCCGGTCGTTGAGCACGCCACCGGCCGGGTGGCGATCACCTCGCAGAACCACGGTTTCGCTGTCGTCGGCGAGCCGGGGGAGCGGTTCGATTCCGACTTCGGCTCCGCGGTGGTGAGCCACTTCTGCCCCAACGACAACACCGTCGAAGGCCTCACGTGCCTGGATACCCCCGCATTCAGCGTCCAGTACCACCCCGAAGCCGCCGCCGGCCCCCACGACGCCGCTCACCTCTTCGACCGTTTCTGCCAGCTCATGGCTCAGCCGGGCCGCCATTCGGAGCCGAATGGCGGCCAGGTTCCGGTCGAAAACCGCGATTCGGCTCCGGATGGCGGTCGCTGATGCCCAGGCGCACTGATATCGAGCATGTGTTGGTGATCGGGTCTGGGCCGATCGTGATCGGGCAAGCTTGTGAGTTCGACTACTCCGGTACTCAGGCGTGCCGGGTGTTGCGGGAGGAGGGACTGCGGGTCAGCCTGGTGAACTCCAATCCGGCGACGATCATGACCGACCCGGAGTTCGCCGACGCCACCTACATCGAGCCGATCACCCCGGAGTTCGTCGAGAAGGTGATTGCCGCAGAGCAGGCGGGGGGGACTCCGGTGACAGCGTTGCTGGCCACCCTGGGCGGGCAGACGGCGCTGAACACCGCCGTCGCGCTGCATGAGCGCGGGGTGCTGGCCCGGTACGACATCGAGTTGATCGGCGCCGACATCGAGGCCATTCAGCGCGGTGAGGACCGGCTGAGGTTCAAGGACGTCGTCCGCGCGGTGGGCGCCGAGGTGCCACGCAGTGCCGTCTGCCGGTCGCTGGAGGAGGTTCGCGAGGCCGCCGACGAGCTCGGCCTGCCGGTGGTGATCCGGCCGTCGTACACCATGGGCGGGCTCGGATCCGGGATGGCTCACACGCCCACCGAGCTCGAGCGGCTGGCGGGTGCGGGATTGGCGGAAAGCCCCGTGCACCAGGTGCTCATCGAGGAGAGCGTCCTGGGCTGGAAGGAATACGAGCTGGAGCTGATGCGCGACCACCGGGACAACGTGGTGGTGGTGTGTTCCATCGAGAACGTCGATCCGATGGGCGTGCACACCGGGGACTCGGTGACCGTCGCCCCGGCGATGACTCTGACCGACCGCGAGTACCAGCACATGCGCGATGTCGGCATCGCGGTGCTGCGCGAGGTCGGGGTGGACACCGGCGGCTGCAACATCCAGTTCGCGGTGCATCCAGAAGACGGCCGGTTGGTCGTGATCGAGATGAACCCCAGGGTGTCCCGCTCGTCAGCGCTGGCGTCCAAGGCGACCGGTTTCCCCATCGCCAAGATCGCCGCGAAGCTCGCGATCGGCTACACCCTCGACGAGATCACTAACGACATCACCGGCGAGACCCCGGCCAGCTTCGAGCCCACTTTGGACTACGTGGTCGTGAAGGTGCCCCGGTTCGCCTTCGAGAAGTTTCCCGGCGCGGATCCCACACTCACCACCACGATGAAGTCGGTCGGCGAGGCGATGGCGCTGGGCCGCTCATTCCCCGAAGCTCTGGGCAAGGCGCTGCGCTCAATGGAGACCTCCGCCACCGGCTTCTGGACCAGGCCCGATCCGCCCGACGCCACCCTGGACTCGGAATTGGCAGCGCTGGCAGTGCCCCATGACGGCCGGCTCTACACCGTCGAGCGGGCGTTGCGGCTGGGCGCGACGGTCGCCCAGGTCGCGCAGTTTTCGGGTATCGACCCGTGGTTCGTCGACCAGATCGCCGGCCTGGTCGAGCTCCGCGCTGAACTCGTTGCGGCGGCGGTGCTGGACCAGGGGTTGCTGCGCCGCGCCAAGCGCGCCGGTATCTCCGACCGGCAGGTCGCCGCCGTGCGCGGTGACCTCACTGAACCCGAGGTAGCCGCGTTGCGGTACCGCCAGGGCGTGCGGCCGGTCTACAAAACCGTGGACACCTGCGCCGCCGAGTTCGCCGCCCGCACGCCTTACCACTACTCCGCCTACGAGGCCGATCCCGAGGCCGAGACCGAGGTCACCGCGCAGCGGGAACGGCCCAAGGTGATCATTCTGGGCTCCGGGCCGAACCGGATCGGCCAAGGCATCGAGTTCGACTACTCCTGCGTGCACGCTGCGATGGCGCTGGGTTCGTCTCCCAACCCACCCGGCGGCTACGAGACCGTGATGGTCAACTGCAACCCGGAGACCGTCTCCACCGACTATGACACTGCTGACCGACTCTACTTCGAGCCGCTGACCTTCGAAGATGTCCTGGAGGTGATCGAGGTCGAGCGGACCTCGGGCACCGTGGCGGGCGTGATCGTGCAGCTGGGCGGGCAGACCCCGCTGGGTCTGGCACAGCGGCTGGCCGACGCCGGTGTCCCGGTGGTAGGCACTACTCCCGAGGCGATTCACCTCGCCGAGGACCGCGGCTCCTTCGGCGCGGTGCTGGAGCGGGCCGGGCTACCCGCACCGGCCTACGGCACCGCCACGTCGTTCGCAGAGGCCCGCAAGATCGCCGACGAGATCGGCTACCCGGTCCTGGTCCGTCCCTCCTATGTGCTCGGTGGACGCGGGATGGAGATCGTCTACGACGAGGAGACGCTGGCCGGTTACATCACCCGTGCCACCGAGATCACTCCCGAGCACCCGGTGCTGGTGGACCGATTCCTCGACGACGCCGTCGAGATCGACGTCGACGCGCTGTGTGACTGCAACGAGGTCTACCTCGGCGGGATCATGGAACACATCGAGGAAGCCGGGGTGCACTCCGGGGACTCCTCCTGCGTGTTGCCGCCGATCACACTCGGCGAGTCCGATCTGGCCGCGGTGCGCTCCTCGACCGAGGCGATTGCCCGCGGAGTCGGCGTCCGCGGCTTGCTCAACGTTCAGTACGCCCTCAAGGGCGACGTGCTTTACGTGCTGGAGGCCAATCCGCGGGCCAGCCGCACGGCGCCGTTCGTCTCCAAGGCCACCGCGGTGCCACTGGCCAAAGCCGCCGCCCGAATCATGCTCGGTGCCAGCATCGCGCAGCTGCGAGCTGAGGGCCTGCTGCTCGCGCACGGGGACGGGGGTGACCTGCCGGCCGACGCGCCGGTGGCCGTCAAGGAGGCCGTGCTGCCCTTCCACCGGTTCCGCACCCCGGAAGGTCAGGGGGTGGACTCGCTGCTGGGGCCGGAGATGAAGTCCACCGGCGAGGTGATGGGCATCGACGCCGCATTCGGTCAAGCCTTCGCGAAGTCCCAGGCAGCGGCCTACGGCTCGTTGCCGACGTCGGGGCGAGTGTTCGTGTCGGTGGCCAACCGGGACAAGCGGGCCATGGTGTTCCCCGCCAAACGGCTGGCCGACCTGGGCTTTGAAGTCCTCGCCACCCGTGGAACCGCGAACACGCTGCGCCGAAACGGGATTCCTTGCACTGTCGTGCGCAAGCACTTTGAAGGTCCTGACAACATCGTCGATCTGATCAACGCCGGGGAGGTGGACATGATCATCAACACTCCCTACGGCAATCCGGGACCCCGCGTGGACGGTTACGAGATCCGCACCGCCGCGGTATCCCGGGACATCCCCTGCATCACCACCGTGCAGGGCGCCGCTGCAGCCGTCCAAGGCATCGAGGCCCTCATCCGCAACGACATCACCGTCCGCCCCCTCCAAGCTCTCCACGCCGCCCTCCGCGCCATCCCCACCACACCGCATTCAGCGGGCTGAGCGGGGTTCTTCGATGCCCGATAACCCCGCTGAGCCCGCTGAATACGGGTTTGGCGCGCGGTTGGGGCGCGTTGTGGGGGAGAGGGGACCGTTGTGTGCGGGGATCGACCCGCATCCGGAGTTGGTGCGGCAGTGGGGGCTGGGCGACGACGTGACGGGGCTCGAGAGGTTTGCTCGGGGGGCGGTCGAGGCACTGGCGCCGGAGGTGGCGGTCATCAA
>DASQVB010000138.1:0-9407 GCA_035640975.1 Pseudonocardiaceae bacterium | reverse complement strand
AGGTCAACTCCTCGCGGTCAGAACAAGAAAGGTCCACAGTCAAAGGCATGAACCATGATCCCAGAAACCGACACAGAAAGTAAAGCTACTTCATTACCGAGACACTAGCTGCGGTCTGGTAGCCAAGCCCGGCCAGTTCGCCGTGGATGCGTCGGTAACCCCAGCGCAGGAGTTCTCGGCGGCCAGCCGCAGCACCAACCCGCGCCACTCCGGTGGGGTGCGCCGGCCGCCGCTTCGCTGGTGCCGGGGCTGAGTCCAGCGTCGCCTTCACCAGGTTCCGGTGCCACCGCAGGATCGTAGCGGGGGTGACGATGCGATGTCGTCGACAAACGGGGGACAGCAACCGGGTCAGTGCTGCGAACACGGCCCGGTCGGCCCAGGACAGCCGGGGTCAGCACACCTGGCGGCGTAACAGGGCGACCTCCGGCCACGTCCGCGGAGCTGGTGTATGAGAGGGCTCCGTGTGATCTTTTCTGTACTTTAGGCGGTTAGTGTTTCGGTTGTCATGGTTGGCGTGCTGGGAGCTGGGTGGGGTTCGGCGGGCACGATCCGGATTCTACTGTTGGCCAGCAGTTCTAGGCTCATGTAGCGGCGGCCTTCGGTCCATTCGTCATTTTGGTCAGCCAAGACGGCGCCGACCAGCCGGATCAGGGAGGATCGGTCGGGGAAGATGCCGACGACGTCGGTGCGGCGGCGGATTTCTTTGTTGAGTCGTTCGACGCAGTTGGTGCTGCGCAAGGTTCGAGCCAGAGTGGGCGCCACGCACCATAGGTGACCGACTTGTGGAACCCCACAGGGTTCCCGCGGCGTTCTGGACGGTAATGATCACGTTGACTCCTGGGTCCAATTCCGGCTCGAATGGCAAACGAGCTTCCAGTCCTTGCAACCGGTCAGGATTTACAGACAAGGAACGCGGTAGCGGATGCTGCCCACCAGCCGGCCCACGCCCAATGCCGCCTCGAACCACCAACTCCCGTACTTGTGGGGGGAAACGACATCGGGAAGGTGTCGCACCAGCCAGTACCAGCTATCGGCTGCCGCTATGGCGGTGACCGGTGGCAGGCCATGGGCGCGGAAGTCGCGCATCAGCTGGGCATTGGCCCGGCCGTAACCGAATCCCTGGCGGGCGACTGACAGGACTCGTTCGCGCACGCGGTAGCGCATCACCGCGTCCGGCGCGAAGGCCAGGGTGTATGAGGCGAGTTGGGCTCGCCAGCTGAACTCGACGTCGTCGCCGCCGGTGGTGTAGTCCTCGTTGAAGCCGCTGAGTGAACGCAGCACCTCGGTCCACACGCCGAGGCTGGCTCCTACCGCGTAGGGCAGATAGTTCATTATCTCGGGCAGCCGATCGCGGGGCTGAGGTGTTCGCCAGGAACAGGCCCGCTGGTGGTGGACGGCGTAGTGCTCGGCGTAGCCACCGAGCAGGTCAGCGGTGCGCGCCGCCTGGACCATTGCCCGCAGCCAGCCAGGGGTTGCGGCGTCGTCGGCGTCGCAAAAGACCAGGAAATCACCCCGGGCCGCGGCCGCGCCGACGTTGCGGGCGTGGTTGACGCCTTTGTGTACGGAGGCATCGGTCACCCGCAGCTCGGGCAGCTTGTGCCGCCACTGCACAGCGACGGCGGCTGTGTTGTCGGTGGATCCGTTGTCGGCCACGACGACTTCCCAGGCGCCCGGGTAGTCCTGTTCGCACAGGGCTGCCAACTGACCGGGCAGCACCAGCGCGGCGTTGCGGGCGGGGATGACCACACTGACCAGCTCCGGCGCCGGCCGCGGCGGCCTTTGAGAGGCGGGGTTCATGTCTGCCTTCTGGCCGCAGGCTGGGTCGGCGCCGGATCTGCGAGCAGGCGGGCTTGCTGAATGGCCTGACCGGGTGTCGGGGCCAAGCGTGCGACGGGCCACCAGCGGTCGTGTCGCCAGGTTTCCCAGTAGCTGCGCACCTTGCCGTGCCGGTCATTGAGAACGACGTGGGGCAGGCCCAGGAGCAGGCAGAGCAGGTGGGCGTGGAGCCGGTCGGTGACCACGGCTTGGGCACTGGTCAGCAGGCGGCAGCCGCGCAGCAGGTGAAGAGCGGCGTGGCGGTCATAAGACCTAGTCAGGTCACTCCTGGGTTGGCTGGTGACCCCGCGGCAGCGGTCCGTCGAGGCCGCCTGGAGGTCTCGTGCGACGGTCTGGAACGCGGCGATCCAGGCATCGTCGGCGCCCTGCTGTCCGGTCCAGTCGGTGCGGTGCACATCGGCGGCCAGGTCAGGCTCGGTGTGGTGGGCGGCTTCATGATCAGCGCGGCTCAGCCACAGGATCCGGTGCCCGGGTCGCGTGCACCGGGGAAGCTGTGACAGCGCAAGGGCGGAGTCCGGGCACAGCATGCTGGGGGCGCGGAAGGCCCGCCGGGCTACCAGCAGACTCCGGTGGTCGCGCAGCAGCAACAACAGATCGGGGTGTGCATCGAAGACCTCCCGCGCCCGGTCGAGACCGGCAGAGTCACCGAAGTGCACCGACTGCGGGAGTTGGATGATCCGATGCCCAGGGAAGGCCCTGATGATCTGTTCCCGCAACTTCTGGTGGTCAGGCCACAGATCGCCCAGATTGCCGCCACCGTGCAGCAGGATGGTGCCGGTCGGCAACCGTTCGGACAGGCCTGCCTCGGAAAAGGTATGCAGGTCGGCGACGTAGACGACGTCGGCGCCCAATCCGGTCAGCAGTGCGCGTTCGCCCAGCCAGATGGCGCTGTCGCCGACGTTGGCATGTCGTGGAAAGTCGACCAGCGCGCAGCGAGTCCCGGGCTCGATCAACTGTCCTACGACAGCAAGGAGATGACGCCTGACGTCGAGGTGGATTCCGGCAGCGGCGGTCACCGCACCCCCTGCCCAGGCCGTCGCGCCTGGTGGCGCAGCGCGGCCTCAGCGGCTTCGACGATGTCGTGACGCCCACGCGCCCGGGCATCGCACACCATCGAGCGCATCGCGTCCTGAGCGTCCTCCGACCAGAACGGCACCGTGCGAAGCCGGTCGAGGTCCAGCGCGCCGGGAAGAGTCCGGCAGCGGTGCAGCGCACCGGCCAGTTCGAAAGCGGCCATGGTCCGCAGACACTTCTCGCACACCCCGCAGTTACGGTCGGGCTGGCCACGCCAGCACACCGTCAGGTTCTCCAACGCCAGCTCAGCCCTGGCCAGGTGACGCTCCACCTTCTCGGTCCTGGTGGCCTCGGCGCCGTCGTGGACGATCTCCAGGCACTCGGTGGACCACAGGTGATCCAGCACCGGGTGTGAGCCCAGCGGCGGCAGATGACGGTACTGGTCACTGGCCGCGATCAGACAGCGGCCGAGCAGCCCCTGAAGCCCCAGCGCGACGCTGCCCAGCGCCGCACCGTGGTAGGCCTCCCAGCCGGCCAGAGGATCGGTCAAAGAGCGCAGGTTGGTGTCCACCACCACAGCCCGGCAGTCAGTCCGCGCGGCTACGTGCCCGATCCGCGCGACCAGTCGGTCGTGGTCTGGCCCGCGGTGCTGCTCGAAGTTGGCGAACAGCAAGTCGGTGACCGGCTGGTGACCGGGCTCCGCGCGGCGCTGGCCGTCTTTGAGCAGGCTGCAAAAGCAGTTCACTCCGGTGGTGAAAAACAGCCCCACGGCGTCCTCACCACCGACCGCGGCGCAGGCCTCGGCCGCTACCACCCGGATCGCGCGGAACTGCTGCCACCAGGTGGAGTAGATCTCCATCACCGTCCGGGCGGACCTGATCAGCCGAGAGGAAACCGGAGCGTCGACCACCAGTTCCTCCCCCAGGCTCATGGCCGGCATGAGCAGAGCGGTGAGGAAGGCGTCACCACGCTCAGGCAGCCAGTCGGGCTTTCCCCCGCGCACGGTGAAATGCAATCGCGTCACGCCTGGTGCCGCCGTCCTGGTCCTCATCATGCAGCAGAGTCGACACCACCCGGGCATTATTGACCACCAGCACATCTGACGGCTCAAAGTTGGCACCGATGTCGCGGAAAACGCGATGCTCTACCTGTTCCGTCCCGCGCCGCACGACGGCCAGGCGCGCATCGCTACGCTCGCCGCCACGCGCCTCGGGCGGCTCCTGCGACACCAGCCCCTCGGGGAGGTCAAAATCATAGTCCTCGGGATTTTCAGCACTGTCTGCCATAGCTCTCCAATTTCTCCGACTACCCCACTGCGTGCACGCCTGGCCACCACAATGTTCTTCACCGCCCATCCACCCGATGGCCGCCCGATAAGTCAGCCATGCCGATGACCTTCTGGGTGTCCGACCAGGCCGGACGTGCCATCGCCTCGCCCTCGGGCTCAGCGCAACCGACGAGAAGCAGCTTCTCGATTGAGGGACGCACCGGGCCAAAGGTCATCCCATTGGCGTTTTACCCGTATCTCGGCCGGCCCCCCTTGAGCAGCTTGCGGAAGAACCTAGTCGCGGCCTTGGCGTCCCGCCGGGAGGTGACCAGGATGTCTAGCACGTTCCCGCCATGGTCCACCGCCCGCTACAGGTAGTAGGTCTTGCCACCAACCTTGATGAACACCTCGCCGAGGTGCCACTGCCCGCCCGGACGGGGCAAGTGGCTGTGACAGCGTTGGCTGGCCCCGTCACGCCGGGGCCACGCAGGGTTGACATAGCCAGGACCAGCGGCGGCGCAGGCCTGCCCGAGCTCCAGCACCAGTTTGACGCAGGTTTGGGCTACCCGGTCGCGGATCGTGGCGACGGTAATTTCATACTGCCCTCTTGCAATCGCGTGTCGGGATCTTCCTATTGGTGGCGTTGTCTGGTGGAAAGATTGAGTGTCATGGTGCCGGTGGCACCGACATTTGGTGATCAGGTTCGGGTGCGGGGTTTGGTGCGTCGGGCTGCGTGGTTAAGGTGACCGGAGTTGCTGATGCGCCGATGGCACTGGGCTTGGATGTCGTTGGTCCAGCGGATGCAGAGCTGGTTGCCGGCGCCGCGGCGGGCGGCGAGTTTGCCGGTGTTGATCCAGTTGTAGACCACGCAGATGCTGCTGCCCAGGCGCCTGGCGGCGTCGGCGACGCTGGTCTCGCCGTCGGTGTAGGGATCCGGTGCTGGGATGCGGTAGGCGTGGCGGATCTACTGGACGGCGGCGATGCCGCAGGGTCGTCCGTGGCCGGTGGTCAGTCCGGCGGCGTTGAGCTTGTCGGCCATCTCACGGGTGGCGGTGGTGGGGCCGAGCTGGCGGATCAGCTCGGTTACGGGTGCGGTGCTGCGCTTGGTTGGGCCGGGTGGTAGCGGCCGGTTGACAAGGAGTTTGTCTGCTGCGTTGGTGTGTCAGCGGAGTGCAATTCGTGCCTTGGCGGGTCGGTTTCGGGCAGCAGGGTGATGTCGGCGATCAGGGTGCGCAGCAGCCGTTTACGGGCGTTGTTGCTGGTGGTGGGTGCCTGCCACGGTCCGGGCAGGTCGGCGGCCAGTTCTCCAGCTCTAGGCGGGTCGGTGTGGGTGGGCGCGTGTTCTGGGCGGCGGCGAGGGCTTGCTCGGTTTTGACCAAGGCGGCGAGTTGGTTTCCCAGCGGGTTTCCTGGGTGCGGGCGACCAGTTGGTTTTCCGGCTCGGCGGTGTCGGTGACGGCGGCCAGCTCACGCAGGGCGTGGGCACAGAAAAGCTGATGGTCGACGTCGATGCAGCTGTCGTAGGGCGCTTACGGCTAGCGCTGGTGAGATGTCCCGTGGGCCGCACCGACCTCGTGACCCGCGATGGCATTTGCTCCTGTCGGCACACCGTGATCAGTGTCGATCACTCAGCCAACTTCGAATATCTGCTGCGTGTTACCGCGAATCAGATTGGAGAGGCCATGGATCGGGGAGAAGATCCCTTTATGGGCGAGTTTCTTGAAGGTGCTCCCTCTAATTGGGGTAAGTGGGGTCCAGACGACGAGGTGGGCTCACTTAACTACCTCACTCCCCCTGAGGTGATGCGGGGCATCCGACATGTTAAGCAAGGCAAAGTCATTACGCTGCAACGGCTGATTAATAACCCTGAGGGTGATCCGGTTTCGCAGGGCCGGACCGGGGCCAGGGTATCCATGTTGACAGATGAGAGTAGTTGGGATAGGGACGACGCTCCGCGGCTTCCGGGTGACGTGCATTACGCGGACGACTATATGGAGACTTTCCTGCATGGCTGTGGCCACTATGATGCGCTTGGCCATGTCTGGTACGGTGGCAAGATCTGGAATGGCTACGACGCCAGGACGACAATCGGAGGGATGGGAAAGGCCGGGGTGCTCCCGATCGCGGAGAAAGGTGTGGTTGGTCGTGGTATCTTGCTCGACATGGCTCGTTATCGAGGCAAACCTGCATTGGAGAAAGGTGAGACGTTTACCCACGAAGACCTCGAAGCGTGCGCCGCGAGCCAGGGCACCAAGATCGAAAGTCGTGATATCCTGCTGGTTCGTACCGGCTTTCTTGATACCTTCTACGACGTGGGCCGCGAAGAATTCTATGAAGACTTCAACGAGCCCGGGCTTACCTACTCGCTGGAACTGGGCCGGTGGTTCCAGGAAATGGAGATCCCCAATCTGGTCACTGATACCATCTCCAACGAGACGACTCTTGATCCCGACAGTGGCGTCGTGCTGGCGCTGCACTGCGCACTGATGCGAAATCTCGGGGTGGTTCTCACCGAGATTATCGACTTGAACAGGCTAGCCGAAGACTGCACGGCGGATAACCAGTGGACGTTCCTCTACGTGGCAGCGCCCCTCAAGGTTGTCCAGGCTACTGGTTCGCCGGTGAACCCGGTCGTAATCAAGTAAGAACGTGATCAGGTCCAAGGTGTTCGACTCTATCGAAAAGCGGAGTTGCGGGGCTGAGCTTGGTGGTTGGTGCGGGGTGGTACGCGCTGGCGCAACGGCATCGGTGGCGGGCGGCTTGCGATGCATGTATGCGGTGCCTGCACAAGACCGCCTACAACAACCGTCGAAGTCCTAGCGTTGCCGGCCCAGATCCGGCTGGTTCGACGACAATGACCTTGGTGCCGAAGAAGCTCACCCCGCCGCCCAACTCGCCCCCGGCCTGTTTTGACCCCATCGGAACAGGGCTTCGGCAACCGAGGGATCAGGTCAAGCGCCTATCTCCCGCTGCCACGTTCCGTTCTTTTGTAATCGGTCCGTGAGGGGCTGCGGTGCGTTCGTTGCATACACATGGCTGATCACCGAGTATGACGGTATGGAGTATCGGCAGCTGGGCCGGTCGGGTCTGCGGGTCTCGGTAATCGCCTTGGGCACGATGACATTCGGGGGCCAGGGTGGTTTTGCCAATGTGGGCAACACCGGCGTCGAGCAGGCCCGACGACTTATTGGATTGTGCCTGGAGCACGGCGTCAACTTGATCGACACCGCCGACGTCTACTCGCAAGGCGCCTCGGAAGAGATCCTCGGCCAGGCAATTAAGGGCTGCCGCGAGGAGCTGCTACTGGCGACCAAGGTGCGGATGCCGATGGGTCAGGGCCCGAACGAGGCGGGGCTGTCGCGTGAACACATCATGCGGGCATGCGAGGGCAGCCTGCGCCGGCTTGGGGTCGACTACATCGATCTGTACCAGGTCCATGGCTGGGACGGTCAGACGCCGCTTGAGGAGACACTCGAGGTGCTGGACACGCTCGTCCGAAAGGGCCAGGTCCGCTATATTGGTTGCTCGAACTACTCGGCCTGGCACTTGATGAAGGCGCTGGCGGTGTCTGAGCGCTACCGTTTTCAGCGCTTTGTCTCGCAGCAGATCCACTACACCTTGCAGGCCCGAGAAGCCGAGCACGAACTGGTGCCGGCTGCGATCGATCAAGGTCTTGGCATCCTGGTGTGGAGCCCGCTGGCCGGTGGCCTGCTGTCGGGCAAGTTTCGCCGCGGGCGTGAGCTGCCGGGGACCTCGCGACACCTGACGGAGTGGAACGAGCCGCCGGTACACGACCAAGACAAGCTTTACGACATTGTCGAAGTGGCCGTACGAATCGGTGAGGTGCACGGGGTGTCCGCGGCTCAGGTGGCGCTGGCCTGGCTGCTGCGCAAGCCGGCGGTGACCTCACTAGTTATCGGCGCGCGCGACGAAAAACAACTCGCTGACAACCTTGCTGCGGCACAGCTCGCACTGTCCGACGACGAAGTGACCCAGCTCGGCGAAGTCAGCGCCACTCCGTTGCCGTACCCATATTGGCACCAGCAAAACTTCGCGTCGGACCGGCTCTCGCTGGCCGACCGCACGCTGCTGGCTGAGCCTCGACCCAGCGGCCTTTGATGACGCCCGATCCTGTGCCAGGTCGGCTTGAACCCACTTCAGCACCATGTCGGCGTGAGGACAGGGATACAGTGAGCCTTAGACCCGTGGTCTGCGTATCTAAGCCTGTTCGGGCCTGTTTATCGGGCGAAGACCTGGACTGGATGCGGGGACGATCGGCCTGCGTGGCCCTCGATCTGCTCACGACTGTCGAGGTCAACCGCAGCATAATGGCCGAGGTTGCCTCGGGCACGGCACTGTCCGAGTGGGCGCACGGCATCTGGCGGTTTTTGGGAGAGCGCATTTCGGGTCTGGCGCCGGGCCCGCCACCGGTCAGGGTGCGAAGCCAAGCCCCTTTCGCTAGTGGGCTGGCCTCGTCCACCGCTTTGATCTTGGCGCTTTTCGAGGCATTTGTTGCGGAAATCTCCACCGTCGCTGCGGTGCCTTCGGAGGTCGTCGTCCAGTGGGCCTATGAGTTCGAATTCGCGATATGCAACGGTGGGGGGATGGATCATTTGGCCATCGCGCGGGGTGGGGCGACGCTGTTCGATGGTCGGCCCAGCGGCCTACCGGAACTGGTCGATCATGTCGATTTCCCCGCGGAGTGGGCACTGATAGTGGTCGACTCCGGGACACCGAAGTCCACTCCGCATCACATCAGATCGGTCCGGGCGCAGTACGCGGCCTCAGATCCGGTGCTCGCGGAATACATCGAGCGGTCGGACGCGGCATCCGGACAGGTTTGGGAGGCGATCCGGGTACGGCACCTGAGGGCGCTGACCGATGCCATGACCGAGGCCCATCGAGCTATGCGGGATCTGCAGAAGATGTCGACTCCGCTCATCGAGCAGTTGCGCTCGCTGGCCCGAAGTGCGGCGGGGCTGCCGCTGAAGCTCAGCGGCGCGGGAGGAGGTGGCGCGCTGGTTGGGGTGTGCCCCGCGTCGGATGCTGCGGCGATTGCCGAGGCGTTACGTGGCGCGTACTCCGACATCCAGCCAGAGACTCAAGTGATCGTCGCCGGGTCTGTCTCGGTGTACTCGTAGGCCAGCCACTGTGAGTAGTGGTGGAGCCGAAATCGTAGGTCGTCGTCTCGGTGCGGCGGGCACGTGGGAGGGGCAGGTGGGTGTGCCGTCGTCCGGAGATCGTGCACTGGTATGGGCCGCACCAGTGTGACGATTTCCGCCAGTTCACCG
>DASQVB010000137.1:0-9357 GCA_035640975.1 Pseudonocardiaceae bacterium | reverse complement strand
CGCGGTGGAAGGGCAACGCACCCCACACTGCCACCGGCACGGCGAGCAACAGGGACAACCACTGCCAGCCAGGGAATTGCAGAGCGGGCACCATCGCTGTGGCGATCACCGGGGTGGCGAGCAGGGCACTGCCCACCAACCGCTGGCGCAGTGCACGAATGCCGTCGGCCTCGGGGCCGGCGCTGGCGGGAGCCACCCCGTCCTCGGTCAACTCGGCGGTGTAGCCGGTGTTGACCACGGTGGCCAGTAGGTCCTCGGGGGTCACGCCCTCGGGGTAGCTGATCCGCGCCTTCTCAGTGGCGTAGTTGACGCTCGCGCTCACCCCGGTGAGCCGGTTGAGCTTGCGCTCGATACGAGCCGCGCACGACGCGCAGCTCATGCCGCCGATCGTGAGTTCGACCTGGTGAGTTGGCTCACCAGGTCCGGTCACGGTGCCGGTGCTGCGGTCGCGGACGTTCGTCATGTCACCTGGCCAGCACGGTGAACTCTGCGATCCGCACCCGGCCATGGTGTTGAAACTCCATGAACATCCGGTGATACGCCGGGGCTGGCGCCTCGACCTCGAAACCGATCGTGGTGTCCCGGCGGGGGCCTGCGATAGGCCGCACCTTCAGGTTGGCCAGGTCGCCCTCGCGCAGGACTACCAAATGGCCGGCATTCCCGAGGTAGGTATCGAGGTCGGTGACCGGCACATCGTCGCAAATCACATGCATCCACAGCTGCGACACTGCGCCCGCGACCAGGTCTCCGGTCCCGATCACAGTATAACCGTCGACTTTCGCCGTCGCCGCGATCTTCGGTATGGGTCCCGGCTCGACCAGACCCGGTGCGTCAAGATCCAGGCCGAGGGTCACCGGCGCCTTGGCTGACTCTGGCAGGAACTCGGCAAATGCACGGTAGTTACCCGGGTTGTCGAGCCGCAGCGGCACGCTCCAGGTGCCATCGGGGGTCATGATGGGATGCAGGCGCTGGTAGCCGGTGATGTCCCGGCGCACGACGAGCAGGCTCATCCGCTGGTCGGGGTTGCGCGCGAAGTCGGTGACCGGTTTGCCGTCGGCGCCGAAGACGGTGAAGCGGAAGGTGGTCGTCTCTCCGGCAGTGAACCGGGTGGTCCTTGCGCGCCACACGTAACCCTGGCTAGCGACGGCAAGACCGCCGGGACCTGCGGCGGGCTCGGTGTCACCACCGGCACGGGGCCCACTCTCGCGACTCGGCGAAGGAAGGATGCTACCGACGATCGACTCTCCAAGACTGATCGCGATACCGAAGATCGCGACAATGCCAGCGAGCACCGCCAGCAACGTTACCGGGGTCCGCATCTGCTCAGCCCGAGGCTACCCGTGAATGCTCAGCGTGAGATCTCGTAGCCGGCCTCGTCGATCGCAGCGTGCACCGCGGCATCGTCCAACGCCACGGTGCTGGTGACACTGACCCGGCCGGTGGCCAAGTCGACCTGCACACCAGTGACCCCCTCGATGGCGCTGATCTCCTCGGTCACCGCCGAAACGCAGTGCTGGCACACCATCCCGGTGACGAGGTACTCGCTGATCGTCGCTGTGTCCCCCATTGTCGTGATCTCCTCCAGCTCGCTGCGGTGTCCCGCGCGGCGGGTCAAGAACGAACCAGCCGGGCGATCGCGTCGGCTGCTTCCTTGACCTTGACGCCGGCGTCGCCTTTGTCCGCTGCGGCGTCGACCACGCAGGTGGCCATGTGTTCTTCAAGCAAGACCAGAGCAAAGGATTGCAGTGCCTTGGTAGCGGCTGAGACTTGGGTCAGGACATCGATGCAGTACTGGTCCTGCTCGACCATCCGTTGTAGGCCACGGATCTGACCCTCGATCCGGCGCAGGCGTTTGAGGTAGGCGTCCCGGTCTTTGGTATAACTTGCCATTCGCTGCCTCTCCTGGCTTGCCGCTAATACCTCCACTGGGTACCAAGCATACCGGGGACCGGTATGCTACTGCCAGGTCCCACCGGCCCGGCGCGCAGCCTGGGCAGCACCTCGGTCCCGAGCCGGGCGATGTTCTCCTGGGTGCGTGCCGGGTCCCCAGTGGTCTCGACCAGCAGCAGGTGGCGCCGGATCCCGGTGCGCGCGACGGTGCGGGTGAGCCTCCGCACGCAGTCGTCGGGACTGCCGATCGGATGCAGCCGGCACAGCAGTTCGGTGTAGACGTGCGGGTCACGCGAGGCGTGCGGCGCCCCGTCGGCTCGCCGGTAGCCTGCGAGCCCGGGACCCAGCCAGCGGGGTAACTCCGCGCGCACCTCGGCGAGGGCCTCGGCGCGGGTGTCTGCGACATGGGCTACCCCAGCGGCCAGGTGACCTGGATCAAACCCCTCGGTCAACGCGGCATAGCGGGCCGTGAACGTGGCCTTCTCCTCGTCGTCGGCATGCATCCCCAGCAACATCGGAAGGCGACGCGCGGCCGCCACCTCAAGGCCGCCCTGCGAGGTCACCGCGGTGACCACCGGCGGGTGCGGGCGGGTCCGGGGCGCCGGCACTAGTGGCACATCGTCTGCCACGCGCCCGGTACGCAACGCCTCGAGGAGGACGTCCAGCGCTGCCGGGTAACCGTGTTGCCAGCGACCGAGCCCGGCTTCGAACACGTCGAGGTCGATCCAGGGCCCACCGCGGCCCACCCCCAACCGGAACCGACCGCCGGAGAGCTGGTCGAGCAGCGCGGTCTGCTCGGCGAGAGCGACGGGATGCGCGGTGGACAGCACAGTCACCGCGGTACCCACCGCGACTCGCCGGGTCGCTGCCAGCAGGTAACCGGCGAGCGTCACCGCCGAGGGGCACACCCCGTAGGAGATGAAGTGATGCTCGGCAACCCACACCTCGTCGAATCGGGCCTCATCAGCGGCCACCGCAGCGGCCACGGTGGCGTCCAGCACCGTGCCATGATCCTGGCCGGGATACTGCGGCGCCAGCAGGAACACCCCGAACCTCACCGCTGCCCACACCTCCCGCTACAAGCGTGCCAGGAGCTATTCCGGGACGAGTACCACCCATACCGGTCCGGGGGTGAAGGTCAGCGGCGATCCATCCGGGAGAGTGAACGTGGTGATCGCCTCGGGGGCTGGGCGTGACCAGGTCCCGTCGAATGCCAGGCCATCCCGCAGCACGACCACGCTTCCGGCGCCCACGGTCGCCGCGAATGGCGAGGGCGACCCGGAGGCGTCCCGGATCGGGGTGTCTCGCAGTGCCACCCGCTGCAACACCACGGTGGCCGCTCCGGGCCGCGGCCCGGAGGCGGAGGTGAGCGGCGCACCGTCCATCGAAATCACCCACCTCCCCTCGGCAGGCATCCACTGCACCCCGATGTCGGTAGCCCGGTACCGGATGTTGGTCTCGGGCATCGGGCGGCCACCGGGCGGGGTGGGGCCGAAGCGGAACCCGATGTCACGCGGCGGCGCACCGCCCGGGCGCAGCAGGTCGGTGTCGGCGTAGAGATTGTGCGGTATCCGTCTTGTCCGGTCCCGGCGGTAGCTGCCCGGCTGCTCATCGGCCGAGACGTCGAGCACCGGAGCTTGCGCTACCAGTGCACCGACCTCGGCGGCAGCGCCAGAGAACGCCAGCGCCGGCCGGCCGAAATTGGCCAGCAGTTGCAGGTCGGTCAGCCGCGTGCTGCGCACCGGCCCGACCAGCGGCGGATATTGAGACTGGTACACCGCGAGCAGCCGGCTGATACCTCCCTCAACCGGCTCGACATAAACCACATCAGCAAGGGTGAGGCCGGTCTGCGGGCGCGCCGGCCGGGCGTTGTCAATCTTGACGGTGAGCACAGGCGCGCTAAGGTCGGTGGCCAGACCGGTGAACGGCGATACCAGCGGGTCTGCGGGTAACTGGTTGGGCAGTGGATCAGGTGGGGCGTCAGGTGGTGGGATGCCCGGGATCGACGATACCGGCGGTGCGGCCGATTGGTGTGACATCAGTGGCGGGGAAACCGAGGAGGACAGCAGCGCGGCGGAAAGCGTGGAGACCAGCACGACCTTGGCCAGTGCGCCCAGCACGCGCCCCCGCTGCGCCATGACCGCCCCCTCTCGCCGGTGCAGGATGCAACGCTGAGTGACGCACTTCATACCAAGCGTGATCGGCGCAGGTGACGTCACGGGGTACTGCTTGTCCATTATCGGCACCGTTCAACGGTTGCGGCTATGGGATCGTCCAGCGGCTACGAACTCGCCCTCGTCGCGCGGCTGATCCGACCGTGGGGCCGGTCTCGCAACTCGCTCTGCTGCCCGATGACGCCGATGGCCTGATTCTTCCAAGGTTTCTCTGGGAAACAGTAGATTACTGAAGGTGATTGCGGGCCGCCTAAATGTGGCACTCCGTTCGGAGGGTGACAAAGAGTCGCAGGCCGATTACGCTGGGGGAGATTGCTCAACGTCACCACCGGGGGCCCCTAGTGAGCGTGAGCCACGGGCTTGATCACGTCGTATCCCGGCGTGGCCTGGCGGCTCTGCACCCGCGGCGATGGAAGGTTTGGGCCGAGCGGCGGGCCGTGGTGGCCTACATCCTCACCGTGGACGCCATGGCGGTGGCGCTGCTCGCCGGGGCGATCGCGGCGGTTCCGGTCCAGTCGCAGGATCTGTTCCGGTTCTGCTTGCTGGTTGCGGGGGCGGTCCTGCACCAGGAGGCGGTTCGCCAGATCGAGATTCAGCGGGAGCGGACAGTCGGCAGCGGACTGCTCCCGAACCTGAAATCGTTGTGGATCTTCGCGGCGGTGTTGTCGGTCCCGCTACCGCTGGTCTTCGGCGTCACCGTGGTCGTGTACCTGCACTCCTGGTACCGGATCAGGCCTGGGCGCCTCTACCGCAAGCTGTTCTCGGGCGCGACGATGGTGTTGGCGCCCGCTGCTGCCGTCGCGGTCCTGCAGCTGGTAGCGCTGCACGGTTATCCGATCATCCCACATGGACTGCCGGGGTTGGCGGCCCTGATCGGCGCCGGAGCGGCGTACTGGTTGGTCAATTTCGGGCTGGTTGCCGGTGCCGTGTTGATGTCCGACCCGTTGCAGTCAACTCGTCAGGCATTGGGCAACCCGAGCGATCAGGTGGTTGTTGCGGCCTCGCTCGGCCTTGGCGTGGCGCTTGCCGCCATGCTGGCCTGGCAGCCGTGGCTGATCGCCGTTCTCATGATCACCGTGATCGCGCTGCATCGCGCATTGCTGCTGCCGCATTTCCAGCAGGCTGCCCGCACTGACAGCAAGACAGGTCTGCTCACCGTGGGCTTCTGGCATGAGGTCGCGGGCCGGGAAATCGAACGGGCCCGCCGGCTCGCCGAGCCACTCGGAGTGCTGATGCTCGACCTGGACCATTTCAAGTCGTTCAACGACCGGATGGGACATCTCGTCGGTGATCAGCTGCTGCGGGCCGTCGCTGACGAGCTGCGCGCTGAGACCCGGCCCTACGACCTGGTCGGGCGCTTCGGCGGCGAAGAATTTGTGATCTTGCTGCCTGGAGTGGGAACCACCCAGATCGAGCCCGTCGCGGACCGGATCCGGCTGCGCATCAGCCGGCTGTGCGTGCTGGTACACGGCCCACACGACCGGCCGGTCACGGTGAACGGGATCTCGGTGTCGATCGGGGCGGCGGTGTGCCCCGATGACGGCAATGATCTCGACCGCCTCCTGCTGGCAGCCGATGGCGCACTACTGGCGGCCAAGGCCGCCGGCCGCGACCGGGTACGCCTCGCCACTCACTGACGCTTTCTCTGACCCGATATGGAGACATGTCGTGGCTATAGAATCCAGGTTAGCCCCGATATGTCTCCATATCGGGGTGGGGCGGAGGCGTGATGGGCGACGGGGGCGCGGTTGCTCGGCTGGGTACTGGGGAGTTGTTGGGGCGGGCTCGCGCGGTCCGGGATGCGGTGTACGGCCCTCGGGTGACCTACTCCCCGAAAGTGTTCCTGCCGCTGACCATGCTGTGCCGAGATCGCTGCGGCTACTGCACATTCGCGCATGCCCCGCGGGAGCTGTCGTCGCCCTACCTTGAGCTTGACGAGATCTTGGCGATCGCTTGTAGGGGTGCGGAGCTGGGCTGCCACGAAGCCTTGTTCACCCTGGGTGAGCGTCCTGAGCAGCGCTATCCAACGGCTCGGAACTGGCTTGCCGACCACGGCTACGACTGCACCGTGGGCTACCTCGTTGCTGCCTGCCGCGAGGTACTGGAACACACCGGGTTGCTCCCGCATGCCAACGCCGGTGCGTTGCACCGCGCCGAGCTGGCCACATTGCGCAAGGTGACCGCCAGCCAGGGCATGATGATCGAGTCGTTGCGGCCCGACCTGGCTGCACACCGTGGTGCTCCGGACAAGCACCCGGATCGGCGGCTGGCCACCCTGCACGCAGCAGGTGAGTTGGCGATCCCGTTCACCACCGGGATTCTGGTCGGCATCGGCGAGACCGAGGCTGATCGCGTGGCCGCGCTGAAGGCGATCGCCGAGGCACACCGCCGGTACGGGCACGTGCAGGAAGTGATCGTGCAGAACTTCCGGCCCAAGGCGGGCACGGCGATGCGTCAGGTCCCACCCTGCCCGCCGCAGGAGCACCTGCGCGCCATCGCGCTGGCCCGGCTGCTGCTGCCGCCCGAGGTGCATGTGCAGGCACCGCCCAACCTCACCGACGATCCTGCAGAAGTGCTCGCTGCTGGCATTGACGACTGGGGTGGGGTCTCCCCCGTCACCGCTGATCACGTCAACCCTGAGCGGCCGTGGCCCACTTTGGACGAGCTGCGCACTGCCACCGAGGCGGCGGGCCACACGCTGGCACCCCGCCTGACGATCTACCCGGAGTACGCGCTGGACCCGCAGCGGTGGATCGATGAGGCGGTGCGCTTTCGGGTGCTGGACCGTTCCGACGCCGAGGGGCTGGGCCGGGACGATCCGGGTGCGGTGTTGGCCGAACGGGCGCAGCAGGCCATCAACATCGGAGACGGTGCCGAGGTGATCCTGTCCGGGCGCCGCTCCACCGCCTGGTACTCCGGTACCGACGTCGCGCCACCGGTCTTGCTGCCCGCGCCGGCACGTGCCACCGGTGCGTTGCGTGCGGTGCTCGACGGGGTCCGGACCGGGCAGCGTCCCGAGCTCGACGAGCTGGTGACGCTGCTGTCCGCCCGTGGCCCCGAGGTTGCGGCCGTTGCCGAACTGGCCGACGAGCTGCGCGTCGCAACCGTCGGCGACACCGTCACCTACGTGGTCAACCGCAACATCAACTACACCAACGTGTGCACTTTCCGGTGCCGGTTCTGCGGGTTCTCCAAGGGCAAGCTGTCGCTGAACCTGCGCGGCGCGCCGTACCTACTCGAGCTGCCCGAGATCGTGGCGCGAGTGCTCGAGGCGCAACGGTGCGGCGCCACCGAGGTGTGCCTGCAGGGTGGCATTCACCCCAGCTTCGACGGCGACTACTACCTGACGGTCTGCCAGGCCATCCGGGAGGCCGCACCTACGATCCACATCCATGGTTTCACCGCACTTGAGGTCACCGAAGGAGCCCGGCGGCTGGGTGAACCGCTTGTCGACTACCTGATCCGGTTGCGCGAGGCGGGCCTACGCTCGCTGCCCGGGACCGCCGCGGAGATCCTCGACGACGAGATCCGGGCGGTGCTGTGCCCCGACAAGATCACCACTGCGGAGTGGTTGGAGGCGCACCGGGTGGCGCACTCGGTGGGGTTGCGGTCCA
The DNA here is from genome assembly GCA_035640975.1 of Pseudonocardiaceae bacterium. Lineage (GTDB taxonomy): Bacteria > Actinomycetota > Actinomycetes > Mycobacteriales > Pseudonocardiaceae. Next base: position 1,679 of record DASQVB010000137.1, on the reverse strand, counting down.
ACGTCACGATGATGTTCGGCGCCATCGAACAACCCGTGCACTGGGTCCGGCACCTACTGCGCGCCCGGGTCCTGCAGGAGCAGACCGGTGGGTTCACGGAGTTCGTTGGGCTGCCCTTTGTGCACATGGCCACGCCGATGTACCTCAAGCGGGCGGCCCGGCGGGGGCCGACGTGGCGGGAGGTATTGCTGGTGCACGCGGTGGCTCGAATCGCATTTCACGGATTGATCGACCACGTGCAGGCGTCCTGGGTGAAGATCGGTGCCTCCGGTGCTCGCCAGCTGCTGCAGGCCGGAGTGGATGACCTCGGCGGCACGCTGATGGATGAGAACATCAGCCGCGCAGCTGGTGCCAGCCACGGTCAGGGCCTGGACGAGGCTGGGTTCCGGGCGATCGTCGAGCCGCTCGGGCGGCCGCTGGCGCAGCGCACCACGCTTTACGAGCCGGTGGCTGCGATGCAAGCGCCGTAGCTCGTGGCGCCATCAAGGGCCGGGCTTTCGGCCCACGGCCATGAAGAACGCGAGGGTCATCCAGGGGCGAGTAGGCAGCGCGTCGATGCGCTCGAAAGCGGCTGCCCACCTGCGTAGATCGGTCGCGGTGGCGAGCCGGGCGGCCACCAGCGCATCCCGAGCGGCCCAGGACGGCGGACGCAGCTGCGGGGGGACCTGCAATACCGGCCCCCCGCTGCGAAAGGACTCCACCCGTAGCCCGGCAGTTTCGAGCAGGGTCCCGAGCGTCGGACCGATGGCGATGTTGTTACCGCGGGAACGGTGCATCTGGGTGTACCGGGCGTTGAGATCGGCGAGGTCCGGATCCTCGGGATGCACCCGCATCGCGGTGCCGTCGACGTCAACAAGATAAACGGCCCCACCGGGGCGCGTGAGCTCGACGAGATGGGCGATGATCGCAGCCTCATGGCCGCCGTTGTGGGAGAGGACGTGGCGACACATCACCACGTCGTAGCTGCCGGGGTCGAGCCCGGTGGCCGCGGCCTCACCGACTCGCGCCGAAGCTTGGGTGAGATCGGCTACCTGCTCGGCGGCAGCGGTGACGGCGTCGGCATCAAGGTCGACACCGTCCACCCTCCCACCGTTGCCGACCTCCTCGGCGAGCAACCGCAGCACCGCTCCTGGCCCACAGCCGATGTCCGCCACCCGCGCGCCTGGCACGACCCCGGCAGCCGTCCACTGGGCTCGCTCCTCGGCACGGGCAGCCTCCGCCATGAGGCGGTAGCGTTCCTGCTCAACCTGCGTGAGCTGCAGCGGGTAGGTCATCTCGATCCCCTCATGTCCTGTCCTACGGATCAGGCTAGAGGGATACCCGCCCCCGTCGAACACCCGTGGCTGGGCAGTGTCTTTCAGGATGAGGGAGCCGGAGTACCGGAGTCGTCAGCGCCAGGAGTGGAGTCGCCGTTGCGGGGGGTGGAGTCGCCAGCGCCAGGAGTGGAGTCGCCGTCCCCGGGCGTCGAGCCGCCGGACCCAGGAGTGGAGTCGCCGTCCCTGGGGGTGGAGCCGCCACCGCCGGGAATGGAGTCGCCGTTGGGCGGAGTGGATTGGCCACTGCGTGGGGTGGAGTCACCACCACCCCCGGGAGGAGCCTCACCACCACCCCCGGGAGGAGCCTCACCACCACCCCCGGGAGGAGCCTCACCACCACCCCCGGGAGGAGCCTCACCACCA
>DASQVB010000136.1:0-14284 GCA_035640975.1 Pseudonocardiaceae bacterium | reverse complement strand
GGCCTCTACCGTGTCAAGGTAGCGCTCTCCCACTGAGCTAATCGCCCGAGGCGGAGGCGGGAATCGAACCCGCGTACAGGGCTTTGCAGGCCCTTGCCTAAGCCACTCGGCCACTCCGCCGCGCCTCACATCGGAGCGGTTTCCACGGCCGACGGTCTGGCGTCGTCGCCCCGGGTGGAGCGGCTGACGACGCTCCGTGGGACGACCCGGCCTGACGGGCCGCACAGAGCGGACGACGGGATTCGAACCCGCGACCCTCACCTTGGCAAGGTGATGCGCTACCAGCTGCGCTACGTCCGCATGCTCCCGACGGGACTTGGCCCGACTACCCGCCCTGGTGCGTCCAGAACTGTAGCCGACCCGAGAAGTCGGGATCAACCGGGCTCAGGGCAGATCGTTGGAGATCATCTGATCGAGCGCATCGTCGACGTTCGTCCACAGGGTCTCGTTCCCGGGCAGGATGATGTCGTAGCTGGCATCCAAGAACTCGGCGAGCCGCTGGGCACTGGCCTCGAAGACGGCGTGGCCGGACGGCGAGTTGAGCTCGACCACGACGATCTCAGGGTCGCCGGAGCCGGGCCGGATGCGCACATCACCGTCTCCGGCGCGGGCCAGTAGACCGTCTGCAAGCAGGTCACGGGAGAACACCCACTCAACCCAGCCGGCTCGTCCGGTGCGAAAGGCCGCGATGATGGCGTACGGGTCGCGGGTGTCGTAGCGCAGTTCCACTTGAACAGGCACCGCGGGGGTACGCGGCGCCAACAGATCGAAGACCGCGGATGAACGAAGGGTCACATGGTCGTTACGCATCGTATTCGCCCTTTCTCTGCCTTCGGGCTCTGAAACGACTGACTTTCGCTACTGTGACGCCGTGGGGACTGAGCTACGCCCGGATGCCTAAGACAGACCACTCGGACGGGGCAGTGACTCTCAGTTGAACGGCATCGTCGTCGCTCAACGTGCCTGCCAACCGCTGTATGCGGAAATATGCGACACAACTAACCTGAACCGGGCAGGTGGTGCCGGCGTAGGTACGACGTGAGGATCACTCTGGTGGCCGATGAAGCGCGATCGGGCCTTCCACGGCCTGACCGGGCGCAGGACGCGGCAGAATCCGCGCCACCGGCTCCCAGACCGGTCGAGGGGCCTTCCGACGCTGAGCTTGTGCGCAGGCTCGGTAATGCCGACGGGGCGGCACTGTCCCAGCTTTATCAGCGTTTTGGCCGGCCCTGCTACTCGCTGGCTCGTCGAATCTGTGCAGATGAGGGGCTGGCCGAGGATGTGGTGCAGGAAGTGTTCCTGACGCTATGGCGAGATCCGAGCCGATTCGACCCATCACGCGGTGGTTTCGCCACCTGGCTGCTTACACTGATCCACCACAAGGCCGTGGATGCGGTACGTAGAGAGAGCACCATCCGTCGTCGTATGGTGGCCGCTCCCGAAGCGGGCGAGGACTGGTCGCCCACGCCGGTACCGGGCGCCGACCAGGCGGCGATGGCCCGAGTCGCGGCCGGTCAGGTGCGTGCGGCGTTACATCGCTTGCCGGTCGAGCAGCGGCAGGTGCTGGCCTTGGCGTATTTCGGCGGGCACACTCAGCGTGAGATCGCCGTTCTGACCGGTGTCCCATTGGGCACGGTGAAGTCCCGCATGTTCACCGCGGTGCAGCGGCTGCGCGTGCTGCTTACCGATCAGTTGGGGCCGGACGCTCTGGTCGACGAGGCCTACGTGGCGAGGGAGGCGAGCAGGTGAGCACCCAACACCGGGTTGCAGACTGCCCGCACCGGGATCTGGCTGTCGGATGGGCATTACACGCCCTGGAGCCTGCCGAAGAAGCACTGGTCGCCACACACATGCCAGACTGCCCAGCATGTACCCGTACCGTAGCCCAGACCGAGCAGATCGGCGCGACATTGGGCCTTTCGGTACCGGAACTAATCCCCAGCGCCGAGCTGGAGCAACGCGTGCTCGCTGTGACGATCGACCGGCGGACAGCGCCGGTTGAGCCGTTGCCACCGCCGATGCAGCCGACGCGACCCAACCCACAGCCCTCGCGGCCCGGTACCGGTCTGCTGGTCGCCGCCGCGGCCGTAGTTTTGGTAGCCGCTGTGGTGGGGCTCGGTGTTCGGGTGGCGCAGCTCAGCGATGAGCGTAACCAAGCGGAACGCCAAGTCACGGCAGTCTCCGAGGCGATACAGGCAGTGGCAGATCCAGCGGCGATCCGGGTACCGCTGGTGGCCAACAACGGCGGCGCGGTAGGCATGGTGCTCGCGAGTCAGGATCGTGTCGCGGTCGTGACCACCAGCTTGCCGGGCAACCGGATGGCAGATCAGACATACGTCCTGTGGGGGCTTGCCGGTCAAGTACCGACCGCGCTGGCGGCCTTCGACGTGACGTCGGAGGTGGCCGGACTGCACGCGGTACCCACTGCGGCGGGAACACAGAACTTCACCGGTTACGCTGTCTCGCTGGAACCGGGTAGGCGTACCCCCGCTGCGCCAACCAAAGTCCTTGCGAGTGGGCAGGTGAGAAGCTGACGGTCGAGGAGAAGCCCAGTCGGCAGTTGAACGACCGAGCTGAGCACGAGCACTGGTACAGCCGGTTTCGAGAGCGGGTACGCCGCCGATCAGGTATCGACCTTGCTTACCGGATCATGGTGGCTGTGGTAGGTACGGCAGTGGCCATCATCGGGATCATGGCCAGTTTCCCAGCCGTTCCGGGTCCGGGAGTGTTGATCTTGTTCGCGGGCCTTGCGATCCTAGGGACCGAGTTTCTCTGGGCTCAGCGGGTGCTCCGGGGGGTCCGCAGGCGTTACGACTCCTGGGTCGAGTGGACGCGGCTGCAGCCACCCGTCGTTCGTTTGGGGATGATGGCCTTGACCGGGGTCCTCATCCTGGTTGTCCTGGCCATGCTGTGGGTTCTGGGCGCCTTCGACCTCGTCGCCGGTTGGCTCGGTCCGTACGGACAGTGGCTGCGCTCGCCATTGAGCTGATCCGGTATGGTGATCCCGTTACTCGCGGCCAACGAGGGGCGATTAGCTCAGCGGGAGAGCGCTTCGTTCACACCGAAGAGGTCACTGGTTCGATCCCAGTATCGCCCACTCTCAAAACCGCAGCTCAGAGGCCTTATCGAGGCTTTCGAGCCGATCTTCACGTGAGTGATCACGGTCGATCGTCAGCAAATCGTCAGCAGACATCATCGTCATCGAGTGCTTGCAAGATCCGGTCGTGATCGTCAGTGCGCCGGGTGTAGAGATCCAGGGTCGTCGAGGACCGCTCGTGGCCCATCACGCGCTGGACCATGTTGACCGGCACGCCGTCATCGACGAGCCAGGTGGCATATGAATGCCTGAGATCATGGAAACGTAGACCGCCGGTGCATGACTTAGCGATGTGCATTATCGCTTCTCGCTCGGTCGTGAATTCCTTGGCCAGCGTCGCTCCGGTGTCATCGGTCCAACCGGCCCGAACGGTGTTCTCGTCGATGACGGTGAGGGTGCCGAGCAATCCTGCTCGCACCAGTGCCGGCCGCCAGACTCGGGAACGGAACAGGGTCCGACGGAGCGGTTTGCCGACCGCGTTGGCGAAGACCGGTGCTTCGGCTGGGACGGGATACCGGTCCAGATGCTCGCGGATGATCGGCACGAGCCAGCTCGGCAGCGGTACTGTGCGCCGGCCAGCGCTGCTCTTGGGATAGGGCTTGAACGTGGTGTGCCCGCTGACTTCGACCACGGTGCGGATCACCGAGAGGCGGGCGCGCTTGAGATCTAGTGCATCGAGACGCAGACCCGCGGCTTCGCCCCAGCGTAATCCAGCACCGGCACCGGTGGCGGTGATCGCGCGGTACCTGTCGGGTGTTACGGGCAGGAGTTCGCTGCGTAGTTCGTCCCGGCTGATGACCTGGTCAGCGGTGTCCTGTCGACGGCGGCGGGAGAGTCGGATGCCTTCGCAGGGGTTGAACGCGATCAGCCGGTTCCGGACTGCCGAGCGGAGCACCGCTGAGGTGAGGCGGTGTGCCTCGGCGACGGTGGCCGGCGCTCGGCGAGTACCTAATTCGGTGATCCATTTCTGCACCGACAGGTGATCGATCTTCGAGAGCGGCCACGTGCCCCACTGCGGCAGTACGTGGGTATTCATGATCGACGCGTCGCGGGCTTTTGTGGTCAGCTCATCATTGCGGCTGTCTAACCACTCTCGGGCGTGCGTGGCGAACAGCAGTCGGCCGGCGTGCGGATCGACATACAGGCCGCGCGAGAGGCTGCCGTCGATCTCGGCGAGGAATCGCTTGGCCTCTGTCTTGGTGCGGAAGGTCTTGGCTTTCTGCTGGCCGGAGGATTCTCGCCAATTTGCCCGGTAGTTGCCTTCCGGAGTGCGCGATACGAATGACATGTCATGCTCCCTTTGGCATCTCGTTGAGCCAGGTGTGAAACAGTTCTCGGGGCACCACCCAGCGTCGGCCCAGCCGCTTAGCCGGGATCTCGCCAGCCCGGATCAGCTCGTAGGCCAGCCCGGTGCTGATGCCCAGCCGGGCGGCGGCTTGCCGCACGGTGTAGATGTCCGCGTGAGTGAAGTCGTTAAGTGACACCGGGTCCTCGGGTGGAACGTCAAGGGCCCACAGCGAGGTCACGTTGTCCATGGGTTGTCCTCCTGTCCCGTTCATGCGGCCTGATCGTCAGTTGCCGACCAGTTGCCTGGTGGTGCGGCGCCGGTGGCAAGTTGGGCGGCGGTGTATTCGGCTTTCCATCGCTGTCGTTCAGCGACTGCCTGCAGCAGAAGGACGGGTCGTGGTGGCACGTCGGGGTCTGTTGGTGCTGGGCGCTCCCATTGGTAGGGCCCGTCTTGCGGGCCGTGGCTGGGTTGGATGCCGACGGCTTCGAGGAGTTGCCGAACGAATTCGCTGCGCTCTGCCCGGTGGTCATCCAATGACTTGTTGGACCATTTCCGGGAGACGAGGATTCGGCGTCCGGCGATGCCGAGGTATTCGGGCTTGTGGGCCTTGCCCTTGCAACGTCCCGGGGTCATGGAGTACCGGGCGCCCTTGGGCTGGATTCCGTAGCGCAGCCACATCGGGCACCGGGGCGAGCAGGGGGTGATCTGGAGTTCGGCGTGCAGACGCCGGGCGTGATCCCGTTGGGCGTCGGTGGCGTGCTGATCGAGCCCGGCAGCCTGGCTGATGTTCTTGGTCAAATATTTTGTGATGTAGCCGACGTGCCGACCAGCCTCCTCAGTCCCGCCCAGGATGCCCTTGACGTGCACTTGCGCCCCGAATCGGACGACGTGGGCGGGTTCGGTCAGCTCGTCACAGGCTTCGTGCCAGGTTGGCAGCGGTGTGCCCGTGTCGGGGTCGACGAAGGCTTTTGCCCGGGTGTCCCAGACCGGCAGCCGCTCGTCGGTATAGAGGAGCTGATCGTGCGCGGGCCACCAGACTTGGTGGTAGGTCGCTGCCGTGATGGCTCGCAGCTCGGCCCGGGGGATGGCTCCCCGGATGGCGGCATGGAAATGCGGTGCGCCGCGTTTTTGAGGTTCGACGGTGCCGAAGTACTGCACATCCCAGCCGACACAGCGCCGGGTGTTCTGCCAGAACCGATCCAGCAGGGCCGGGAAGTGGATCGCGTCCCGAGCGGCCCGCCGGTAGTCATACTCATCCGGATCGACGGCTCCCCCGTCATTGTCGACGCGGCCGTAGGAGTCGAGGGTGAGGGTCAGGAAGGTGGAAGGCCGGTAGCGCCCGGCGAACACTCGTCCTACCGTTCGTCTCTCGACTGGTCGGCGAGGCAGGTCCGGGGCATCCTGACGGCGTCGGGTGGAGCGCTTGACCGGCTTGGGTAATGGATCGAGCGGGGCGAGTCGGCCGCGCACTCCGGCGGCGCGGAGTTCGATGTCGAGCTCGGCGACCGACTCAGCGATCTGTTCACAGCTCAGTTCGTCGCCGGTGGTTTTGCATTCGGTGTAGGCGGCGAGCAAATCGGCCCTGGTGGCCATCAGTGCCTTGTGGTCCTCACTGGGTGTGGCCCGGTCGATCAGTGGCTCCGCATCGAGGTGCCAGCCTTCGCGGCACTGGACCATCCGCAACCGGCGGGCCTTCTCCGCACACGGGCGGCACTGATGCTCACGAGTGGACCCGCAGGGCACGGGCACGACCTCGACGCGGCCGGTGGAGACATCGATCCGGCGCATGGCAAGTGGCTGAATGCAGACGCCGTGCTGTTCGGCCAGGGCCTGGGCGACATCAGCGCTCAGCGGTAGGGCGGCCCGCTGCGCCCGGGTCATCTGCTCGACATCAACGATGGTGGGCTCGGTGGGGGCAGTCATCAGGCCCTCGCCTCCTGGATGGTGGCGGCGTGCCGCAGCATCGTGAGCGGGATAATCGTGGTGGCACCGGGTGCAAGATCAGCACCCAGACCACAATCAGTGACCGGTAAACCGCTATAGACCAGGACCGAGGCAGCGCGGCTCAATAGCCCGGTTACTGAGAGGTGCACGGAGTCACCCTGGGGAACCCGCCACGCTTCCGCGGCGACCTCAGAAAGGGTGTCGGCCCAGGCCAGCAGCTGCCGGGCGGTGTCCCCGAGGTCGTGGCAGGCGAGCTGCACGGTCACCTGCGGTGCCGTCATCGCAGCGATCACGTGCACCGAAGCGATCGGGAGTAGTTCGAACTCAGCGAGGTGAGTGCTAATCGTGGCGAGCAAATCAACGGCCGTGGTCACGCGGCACCTCCGCGAGTCGAGCCGCTCGGGTCAGTGGGCTTGGTAGGGAAGGGGAGTACCGCCGTGTTGTGGGTGATCGGGCCGGTGACGAATGTTTCGAGGTGCTTGATCGTGTCGTCGGGTACCCAGCCGGCGCGGATGCGCAGCGGTTCGCGGATGCCTTCCCCGAAGACGTAGCCGACACCGGCTTCGGTTTCGGTGATCCGGTTGGCCCAAGCGCCGCGCTCGTAGGCCTGGTCGCCGAGGACCATGCTCACGTGCGATTTGGCGGAGACCCGTAGGCAGATCCGGCGGGGGAATAGTTCTCGGACGGGGACGGTGTCTTTGGTTGGTTCCTGGACGTAGCCGCGGACCGTGAATCCCAACGCCCGCCCCTGCGTGGTCAAAAGGGCGACCCGTTCGGTGATTGCCTCGCGGGTCTTACGGTCGATGTATTTGGTCAGCGCGCCGATTTCATCGAACTCCAGTAGCTCCAAGGGGTGTTCGCGGCTGATCGGTACCGATCGCACCTGGCCAGCGAATTCGGCTTTCCGGGCCTGCATGGTCTCCACGAGGTCATCGAGTACGGCCAGGGCGTCGGTGCCGGTGACGGCGTAGCGGTGGAAGATCCGCCGGCCGTAGGCCAGTTCCATGCCCTTGGGGTCAATTCCCGAGACCCGCACGAGGCCGTCGCGGATGGCGGGGGCGATGGAGACCAGGGGGCACCACATCGCTGAGTTCTTGCCTGCCCCCGTTGAGCCCGCCACCAAGGTGTGACCCCCTGCGAGCGGGACGTGCCAGTCTTGGCCGTACTCGGTGCGCCCGGAGAACACGTGCCGCAAGTCGATGGCCGTGCCCGCGACATCAGCCAGCGTGGCGAGATCGGGGCAGGCCACGGGGTCGGTGAGCAGGTTGCGGCGCTGGAAATCAACCGAGACGACGTTGGGGGACAGTTCGCGGATTTGGCAGCGGGTTACTCCCCGGGCTGAGGCCAGCGCTCGGGCGGCCTCGTCGAAGTCTTCGGGTTTCTGGCCGGGAACCAGCCGGATGCGGACCTCGTCCCACGAGGCGCCAGAGCGCACACCGAGCACTCTGGGGAGCCGCGCTTGCGTCTGGCGCCGGCCGCGACGGATGCTGCGGCCGAGGGGGTTCACGGTCACCACCACGGGTGTGGCGTCGGGTTTGATGCTCAGGCCGCAGGCGTGCAGCCACTGAGGCAGCTTGGGGGAGTACACCGTCCAGCGCAGCCACCAGGCCCGCAGATGCCGACCTGCCCACGCGTCGAAGGACGCCAGGTCGGCCAGTCGCCATCCGGTGAGCACTCCGGCGACCACGCAGGTGGCCAAGGCCAGTGACGCCCAGCCCCACCAGTGCCACCACGCTCCCAGCGCGAGAACGGCCAGGCTGGTTCGCCAGTGCGTGACCACTTGGCGCAGCGCCCACACTATGGCCTTGATCAGCAGCCAGAGGGCGAAGAGCACTGCCGCTGCTGCTGCCAGTGCTTCTGCGAGCTTGATCAGGGCCTTGCCGAGTTTGGCCAGCATCCACACCACGACGCCCAGCGCGCCGGCACCGGCGATCACCAGTGCAATCATCTGCGCGTCCATCACCGATCACCGACCTTCAGCACGGCGATCGGGAACTGCTTTTGTTCGGTGCCGTTCTCTTTCGTACCGGGGAGGGGGCTTGCGCCCGCCCCGGCGGGTCTGCGTATCCTCATTACTGTTCACTCCTGACTCGGGTGGACAGCGCAGAAGCGGATAGGTTGGTAGCCAGAGATTCCGCTTCTGCGCGTACGTCGGTCTTACAATTGATGAGGGCGTGCGGCATCACCGCACCACCCCGGCGCGGTGAATTCATCATCTGCGTTTCCCTGCTGCGGGGTGTGTTTATCGCAGGCTGCGGCAGCCACCGCAGATCGGCTCAGGACCGACCGGCAGGAACGAGAAGCTTCCGCATCTGCGGCAGGTTTGCCAGGTCAGCCGAATCCGCCATCGGCACGCCCGTCGCCGCGCTAGCCGCGCAACCCACCACCTGCCCCAACTCATCACCTCCCTACCACCCTTCCTTGAAAGTCGTTTCCTATGCCGTCGTTTATTCGCCTGTTCCCAGTACTCTGATCCGGGCTTCAATTCTCTGTGCGTGGCCTCGTTCCCGGGCCGCCCAGTACAGGGCTTCGCCGTCGTGTCCGGGATCGCTCTTGGCGATCTGCTCGTACACCTTCACCGAGTGCTGGTAATAGGAAAGCCACACCGGTAATGACGCCTTCGGGCAGGGCCGAGTACGCACGAGCTCCTCATGAGCCTGCATCAACGTCTGCGGCGGTCGCGGCTTCGTGGACTTGTTCACGGTGCTCTCCCTGCCTTATGTCTCACCGGTCGGTTGCTGGGAGGAAATTTCGGTCTTGATTTCCTTTGCACGCTGATGTTCCCGCTCGACCATGAATAGCGCCTCGTGATGGTGACCCCGATCAATCTCAGCGATCTCGGCGTACAACGCCGCCGAGCGCTGGTGATGCGCTAACCACTCGGTAAGCGGTGCCGTCCGAGGTGGGCGAATAGCGGCCACCGCTTCATGGGCCTCCGCGAGCGTGCGGGCTATCGCAGGTGTGCTGGTTTTGTCCGTGGTCATGGTTCCTCGCTGGTGTCGCCGGCTTCGTAGTCGCGTGCTTGGGACTCGAAGGCGCCCGCGGCCGACTCGATGGCCGCCAAGGTCCACCAGGGCAAGGTGGTCGCGGTGGCGATCTGCCGCCAGGCCGCCGCCACTGCCCAGGACGCCGCAGCCATCTCCCGTGCTGCTGCGGGGTCGCTCTTGCCTGATCGAGCCGTTGCTTCCCAGGCGCGGCCGTACTGCCGGTAGGCCGCCTCCCAGACACGGGTCGCTTTCTCTGATGCCATCACGTCGCCCGGTGAGCCCGACACGAGATGCGCATTGCGCTGCGGTGGACCGGAGACCGGCCGGGAAGCCCGAGGACGCTCCCGACCAGAACCCCGAACCCGCGCGTCCTCGCCGTGGCCCCTCATGAGACTCACGCGGCCTTGCCGGGCTGCTCACTGCTCCCGGCGGCACCGCTCAGCTTGATCGATTGCGACGGCCGCGTCCCGGCAGCACTGGTCGTCGCGGCGAAGCCGGTAGCCCGGAAGAGGTAGGACTGATACTTGAACTCGCCGTTGCCAGCGACTCGGGGTTCCGCCGTCAGCCCATCGAGCTCGATCGGACGCATACCCGGCAGGACTTCCGTGGTCGTCGGAACCGGTTGCACCTCCGCGATCAAGGTGATTTCGAACGACGCTCGTTTGGCGCTGGGCTCGTCCGGATCGGTGACCGTGGCTTTCCACTGTCGCTTACCGGTGATCTCATCTATCTTCTGTCTCACCGGGCGGCCAACTGCCCTTTCCTCGCGCGTTTGGTATTCATTGTCCGGCGCGACATCGCCAATGAGGACCAGACCTTGCGGAAACGCACTGTCGAACTCGATGTCAAATCGGGATCCTCTGGGGATCGCCATGAACGTTTGCCCTTCTGACTTGAACTGTCGGTGTGGTTGCCGCCCCTGTCGGTGGCGACACCACTAGATTCGGCCAGGTCAGGTCCGTTCTCGACCTCGCGATCGTCTCTTCTCCGACTTCTGTCCCTCCTCTTGTCTCGCGGAGTCTCTCGAATGTGCTAGTCTCGTCTCGCTCCGCGACGAAGGAGGATCGCTACCGTTGGACGCTAAGCCCGTCGTGCTGAAGGTGTTACTCCAGCACCGCCACCTGCAAACCCACCGCGCCTTTTGTCGCGAATACGACAGAGTCGCCTCGAAAGCCGATCCAACTTTGCGAGGTGGGTGGCCGAGCAAGGCACAGTTCTACCGATGGCTTTCCGGTGAACTGATTGGACTTCCCTACCCCGACCACTGCCGCATCCTGGAGAGCATGTTCCCCGACTGGAGAGTTGACCAACTATTCCAGGCTCACGAAGGCGGAATCGACTTCATACCCGAACCACCTAAGTCGCAAAAGGCAACGTCGCCTCCCCAGCCGATCCAGCCAACTCGGCCAACTGAACAAAGCACTGGAATGCTGTCTAATGTCCTTGACTCCATCGAGCGTAGTCTTGAAGCGCCCGCTAACGGACAAGCCGGATGGGGGCCCGATGTGCTAGCCGGATCTCGTCCGGTTTCTGCGCCTAACGTCTCCTTTCCTTTAGCCGTGGCCTCCCGGGGAGCCGAGACCGAAGAAGCGCCCGCGCAACGCATCGCCCGGTCGCTCGTCGCACTATCCAAGCGACTCCGCCTGCCCGACGCAGACATCACTCGCTTGGCGAAGCTGACTGGCCATATCGTCGAACTTGACGTGACCTGTTCCATCGATATCGACGATGCAGGGTGGTCAACAGTCACCTATTCCCATCAGCTACTCAACCTGACAAATCGGCCTGTCAAACGTCTGATGACGGAGCTGTGGTTCGAAAACACAGATGGCCCTCTAGCGATCGAGCCATCACCCAGCAACGAGCGCAAAATAGCCATCCAGCGAACTCACGACATGAATAACCTATCCAAGTTCGCCTGCCACATCTCGCCACCGATCGAATGTGGCGAAGTGGCCACCATCTCGTACGTCTGCCGAGGCGGCCAGTTCGTCCACGATCACTACTGGCGGCAGGCCCTTCGTCGGTACACACGCCACCTCACCCTGAACATCCGCCACCGCGGCGTACACATGCTCCTCAACTGCACCGCCATCGAAGAGCAAGCCGACGGATCCGAGGTCTCGGCGACCGAAGACCTCGTCTGCACCGACGACGCCGGCGACGCTCTCATCACCGTGACCCGCAACTACCTCCAACCCAGCCAGGCAGTGACGCTGCGGTGGGAAGTCAGCCGTGCCTCTTCGTGACGCCATCGAAGAGGCAATACGTCGCTGGGATGCTCTAGAAAGATCACGCGGCGAAGCTCCTGTGATCGACTTCGACTGCGCACCTCCAGCTGAGAAACCACAGCCGTTCGCCAATCGATTCACCGCGCTCGACAAGCTCACGAAACTCCGGACCGAGGCCCACGCGCAGCATCAACCAGTACTGAGCGCCCATCTGGATGCACACATCGCCTACCTCTGCGCCCTGATGGGTCAGCAACTACCGTTCGGCGAGTACCTCGCGGTCACGCAAGGTTGTGCACCCCGCGGGTGGACCCGGGATTACATCGAGCAGCGCGCATCGATCGCCAAAGACGCTCTCACGTCACTGGGAATCTCGTGGGATGAGCACACCTGGAAGAATCTTTGCGCGGTGAGTGAGCAACTGCCAGCGGCCGAAGTAGGTGCTGCGATCGCCGAGTACGCAGACAAATATGAACCCACCATCCGGCGGCTCGCTGATACCGCCGCGAACTTCAACCTGACGATCGAAGACGTCGAGGTCGACGCGTACTGGGCGTACTGGCTCGACGGTGCCGGCCACAACGCACGTTTACGCATAAACAAGCGCACCGCCTCCTTTTCGCATATTGACGCCTATCGATTCGCACTCCACGAGGTCCTAGGCCACGCCCTGCAATACTCAAGCCTCACAGCACAGGCGGAGGCAAACACCGTCGAGTGGCCAAGAATCCTCGCCGTCCACTGTCCACACCAAATCTCGTTCGAAGGCCTAGCTCAAGTTCTACCATGGATAACGTCACTCAACGACGAGATCATCGCTGCCCGTACAAGACTTGATCATCTCATGAACCTTGTCCGCAGCCAGGTCCATATCCTGATCAACAGCGGCGGAACGGCTGCGGACTGTCGTGATCTAGCCCACCGTCAGATTCCCTGGTGGAACGACGAGGAGATCGCCCGTGAACTTTACGACCGCAGCAGAAATCCACAGTTCAGGTCCTACTTGTGGTCATATCCCGCAGGCATAGACTGGTTCATCAGACTCGTCGAAGCGGGCGGCACAACACTCGCGGAGGTGCTTCGTGAAGCCTATAAACGCCCGCTTACGCCAAGCGAACTCCACGAACTCTGGCCAACCGGCCCAGCTATCGGAGGAAACCAATAGACTTTTCGTCTACGGCACGCTCCTTCTCGACGACGTCATAAAAACCCTCATCGATCGCGTACCGAACTACCAGCACGCGGTCGCCCTTGGTTGGCGGATAGTATGCTTACCCCAAAGAATTTATCCTGGATTGGTTCCAGGACAAGGCAAATCAATTGGAAAAATATACACCGACCTTACGGACACCGAGTGGGCCACTCTAGATGCCTTCGAGGACCCTGCCTACACACTCGCTACCGTTCGAGTGCTGCTCCCTTCTGAAATCGAAAAGGAGGCCCTCTCCTACGTATGGCGGGGGAGTGGCCACATCAACCAGTCTTGGTCCCTCGAGGATTTCGGTCGCGATGAACTCAGCGACTATCTGAGCCGCTGTCGCAGCTGGCGACGACGCTATGAACAACGGAGCAGTTAAAAGGCAGTTTCATTTGATCAGCTGGACCATCGGGCGACCAGAGGAAACGACCCAAGCTCCGGTGAGCGGTGCCTGGGGCTGTGCTGCTGGTACGAGACAGCGCAAGCCCTCCCGGGCAGACTCCTCGTTACCCGAACTGGCCGGATTGGTAGTCGCCGGCAGGCTGCTGGACGATGACGTTCACGCGGTTGTAGGTGTTGATGAGGGCTATGAGGGACACCAGGGCGGTGAGTTGGTCCTCGTCGTAGTGCTTGGCGGCATCGGCCCAGGCCTCATCCGTGATACCACCGGCCGCGTTGGCGATGCGGGTGCCTTGCTCCGTCAGCTCCAGGACAGCGCGCTCGGCATCGGTGAAGACCTTGGCCTTTCGCCAGGCCGCGACCAAGTTCAGGCGCGTAGAGGTCTCCCCTGCGTGCGCGGCGTCTTTGGTGTGCATGTCGGTGCAGAAGCCGCAGCCATTGATTTGACTGGCGCGGAGCTTCACCAGTTCCTGCGTCGCGGCCGGCAGCGTCGAGCCCGAGACCACCTGGGCCGCCGAGTTGATGTACTTCAGGAACTTGGCTGCGACCGGGTTGCCGAAGAGGTTCAAGCGGGCATCCATGGTGAACTCCACTGCCGTTGTTGGTGGTTACACACCCCTGATGGAACAGCCGGCAAGAATGTGACAGGACCGAATATGACGTGCGTCTCCCCTGCCGCGCCGCGGGAGCGACCACCTACGACGGGTTGAGGACGGCTGCTGACGATGAAGATCCATCTCGCGGCCGACGACCACTGCCGCCCCCTTGGCCTTCGTGGTGACCGCAGGACACACCGGTGATGCACCCGCCTTCCCCGACGTGATGGCACGCCTGCGCGTTCCCCAGTCCTCGGACACGGTTACCCAACGCGACGGCCTAGTCACGACACGTCACCATTTTGCGTTGCCGAATTCTCCTCTATGGGATCAAGAAGCGCCGCCTGCGGCGGCGCACACATGGCTAGGCCCGTCGTCCTACTCGCTTGCCCGCTGGGCCGGTCCCGCTTGCTGCGCGCGGCCTGGCGGCCGTGCTCGCGCGGGCCGACCCGGCGGGCAACGGTAGTCGGTGCGCACATTGATAACTGTTGGCCTTTGCTTGTGTCCTCAGGTGTCCGAGATGAGCCAGTAGTGATCCTGTTTC